>NZ_JAMYVM010000026.1:0-90527 GCF_040324035.1 Mesorhizobium sp. M0016
CCCCCCAATGGTGGGGGGGGGAGGGGGCTCCCCACCCCCCCCGCCCGCCCGGGGGGGGGGGGGGGGCGCGCGGGGGGGGCCGGGGGGGGGGGGGGGGACGCGCCGGCGCCAGTCACCCCTCCCCGCCGCTTCGCGGCGACCCTCCCCATCCAGGGGAGGGTAAAGCGCGATCGGCCGAAGGCCGCAAGCCCGACCGGGCGTCCGAGCCGTTGCGAGGCGACTCCCGCGACGCCGAAGGCGCGCAAAAAAGAGGGGGCGGAGGGCCCGCGCCGGCACGCGCGGAACAGCCCGTGAGCCAAAACAAAGTCAACATTTGCTGCGTCGGCGACGACGACCAGTCCATCTATGGCTGGCGTGGCGCCGAGGTCGACAACATCCTGCGCTTCGACAAGGATTTCCCGGGCGCCACCATCATCCGGCTGGAACGCAACTACCGCTCGACGGCGCACATCCTCGGCACCGCCTCGCACCTCATCGCCCACAATGAGGGTCGCTTCGGCAAGACGCTGTTCACCGAGAAGGTCGCCGAGGACGACGAGAAGGTGCATGTCCACGCCGCGTGGGATTCCGAAGAGGAAGCGCGCGCCGTCGGCGAAACCATCGAGACCTACCAGCGTGCCAAGCACAAGCTGAACGACATGGCCATCCTGGTCCGCGCGTCCTTCCAGATGCGCGAATTCGAAGATCGCTTCGTCACGCTCGGCCTCAACTACCGCGTCATCGGCGGTCCGCGCTTCTATGAGCGCATGGAAATCCGCGATGCGCTGGCCTTCTTCCGCGTCGTCGCCCAAGGCGCCGACGACCTCGCCTTCGAACGCATCGTCAATGTGCCCAAGCGCGGCCTCGGCGAAGCCACCATCCGGCAGATCCACGACACGTCGCGGAGCTTGCGCATCCCGATGCTGGAGGCAGCCGCCAAGCTTGCGGAAAGCGACGAGCTGAAGCCGAAACCGCGCGCGGCCTTGCGCGAAGTGGCGGCCAATTTCGAACGCTGGCAGAAAGCGCTGGAAACCACGCCGCACACCGAACTCGCCGAGACCATTCTGGAGGAGAGCGGCTACACCGACATGTGGAAGAACGACCGTTCGGTCGAGGCGCCGGGCCGGCTGGAAAACCTGAAAGAGCTGCTCCGCTCCATGGAGGAGTACGAATCGCTGCGCTCCTTCCTCGAACATGTCGCGCTGGTCATGGACGCCGAGCAGAATGCCGAGCTTGACGCCGTCAACATCATGACGCTGCATTCGGCCAAGGGCCTCGAATTCGAGACCGTGTTCCTCCCCGGCTGGGAGGAAGGCCTGTTTCCGCACCAGCGCGCGCTGGACGAAGGCGGCCGCTCCGGCCTGGAGGAAGAGCGCCGTCTCGCCTATGTCGGCCTGACCCGGGCCAAGAAGAACCTGCATCTGTGGTTCGTCTCCAACCGCCGCATCCACGGCCTGTGGCAGTCGACCATCCCGTCGCGCTTTCTGGACGAACTGCCGGAAGCCCATGTCGAGGTCGCCGAAAGCGGCAATTCCTACGGCGGCTACGGCAATTCCTATGGCGGCGGTTCGTTCGCGTCGGGCCGTGGCGGCCAGGGCGCAGGACGGCAGAACCCCTACGGCGCCTCGCGCTTTGACAATGTCGGCGCGGAAAAATCCGGCGCCTTTTCCAACACCTATGCCACGCCCGGCTGGCAGCGCGCGCAGGCCAACCGCACCGAGGCCACCGACCGCAACTGGGGCTCGCGCTCCGGCCATCAGGTCGAGCGCATCGGCTATGGCGAGACCGACAGCGGTTATGGCGCCGGCCGCACCTCGGTCAAAGGCCGCACCATCGACGGCGAACTGGTCGCCAAATCCGTCGCCGACACGCCCTCGCCCTTCAGCGTCGGCGACCGCGTCTTCCACCAGAAATTCGGCAACGGCAACATTTCCAACATTGAAGGCAACAAGCTGACCATCGACTTCGACAAGGCCGGCCAGAAACGCGTGCTCGACGGGTTTGTGGCGGCGGTGTGAGCGCCCGCTTGTCCTGTTGTCCTACAAGCGACCACATTGTTGTAGTCTGGCGGAGCCCTCCCCGCCTCGTCATCCACGGGCGGAGCAAGGAGCGTAGCGACGCAGCGTAGACCCGAGGATCCATCCCGCGTCTTCAACGCGTTGCCACGGTGCGGAATCCTGCACAGCTGCACTCCAAGGTCGCGGAATGGATTCCAGGGTCTACGCGACGGAGCTTCGCTCCTGCTCCGCCCTAGAATGACGAAGCGACGGGCGTCTGCCCAGTCGTCGGGGCATGCGGTCCGCAACATGAGCGTCCCCGTCAATTTAGCCCGCCCCTCACCTGTACCGCGCCTGGTTCCACTTATGCCCCAGCAGCGACAGGATGATGATCAGGCCGTTGAAGAACTGCACGTAGAAGCCGCTCAAGCCCGCCGCCACGACGCCGGTCTGGATGAAGGACACGGTGACCGCGCCGATGGCGCCGCCGGCAACCGTACCGATGCCGCCCCAGGTCGGCGTGCCGCCGACGAACACTGACGCCAGCACCGGCAGCAGATAGCCGTCGCCCGCGGTCGGCCACCAGGTGAAGTTGATCATCACCGAAAACGTGCCGGCGATCGCGGCCCCGATGCCGGTGAAGATGAACACTTTCACCCGCACACGCTTGACGTCGATGCCCATTTGCTGGGCGCTGTCGGGGTTGTCGCCGACGACCCTCACCTGCGCGCCGAAGCGGTGCCGGTTGTAGAGCATTGCCGACAAAATGACGAAGGCGAGTGCCCAGAAGACCTGTACCGGAAAACCCCACACCTGACCGGAGAAGATGGTGTACGCCCAGCTGTCGCTGAGACCGGTCAATGCCGTCGACCTGCCCTCGTTGATGATCTGGATCAGTCCCCGCAGCAGGAAATTCATGCCGAGGGTGGCGATCAGCGACGACAGCCCGCCATAAACGACCAGGGATCCGACGAGAAAGCCGAGCAGCGTGCCGGTGAGAATCGCCGCTGCGATGCCGAGAAACGGATCGTAGCCGGCCTGCACCACCAGCGCGAACACCCAGGAGGCAAAGCCCATGGTTGCGGGAAACGACAGGTCGATCTCGCCGCAGGTGACGACGAAGACCAGCGGCACCACCACGAACAGCGCAACGGGCAGCGTGGTCAGCACGGATCTGTAGAGATACCAGGTGGTGAACACGGTCGGGTTGGCGATCAGGAACGCCGCCATCATGATGATGAACACGGCGAGCGTGCCGAGCGCTGCGCGGTTGTCGATGACGAAACCGCGCAGCCAGTGGTCGGACGGGTGCTTCCACTCAGGCCGGGCTGCCTTGCCGCCGAGAGGACTCTGCAGATCGGGTTCCATGGTCTTGCTCATCGTGCTGCCCTCTCCGCGTCGCCGGCATCGTGCAGGCCCGGCAATCCGCCGGGATGCGCAACTTCTTCCATGAAGTTGATCAGCTCTTCGGCCGACTTGACCTGGCTGCGATCGGCGGTCAGCGCCACCTTGCCGCGGTCAATCACCACGAAGCGGTCGGCGATGTCGAAGACGTGGTGGATGTTGTGGCCGATGAACAGGATCGAACGGCCGCTCGCCCGCACCTGGCGCACGAAATGGAAGACCTTGGCGGTCTCGGTCAGCGACAGCGCCGTCGTCGGCTCGTCGAGGATGATCAGCTCCGCCTGCTTGTAGATGGCGCGCGCGATCGCCACGCCCTGGCGCTCGCCGCCCGAGAGCTGGCCGACGATCGAGTGCGGCGTGAACACCTTCGAGGTGAAGCCGATCTCGCGCATCAGCCGGCTCGCCTCCTCTATCTCTTTATTGACCTTCAGAAAGCCCATGAAGCCGGTGAGTTCGCGGCCCATGAAGATGTTGCGCACAATGGTCTGCTGCACGGCCAGCGCCCGATCCTGGAAGACCGTCTCGATGCCGGCGTCGCGCGAGCGTGCCGCACTCCAGCCGGTCACCGGCTTGCCGCGCACCAGGATCTCGCCGCTGGTCGGCTTGACGACGCCGGACAGGATCTTGATCAGCGTCGATTTGCCGGCGCCATTGTCGCCGATCAGGCCAACCACCTCGCCGCGGTCGACCGAGAGATTGACCCCGCCCAGCGCATAGACCTGGCCATAGGATTTGCTGATGTCGCGCAGTTCGATGATGCGTTCGGCCATGGCGATCCTCGCTCCTGTGGTATCATCCCGGCCTGGTGCCGGCGGTCCTGCCGGCCGGGCTTGCGCCCAGCCGGCAGTTTGGGAGGTCAGCGCAGCGCCTGCTTGGCGAGCTCGGCGACGATCTCGTAATTCTGCGGCGTGACGAAGCCGGCGCCAGTGTCGACATTCATCGGCGCCAGGCCCAGCACCACCTGCTGGCAAAGGCTGAGGATCGGCAGATAGCCTTGCAGAAACGGCTGCTGATCGGCCGTCAGTTGCACCCAGCCGCCCTTGAACGCCTCGACGATCTGCGGGCTGGTGTCGAAGCCGAAATTGAAGATGTCGCCCGGCTTGCGCCCCGCCGCCTGCATGTAGGTGGCGACGTTGCCCAGCATCTGGCCGCCGGGATAGCCGACCGCCTTGACGTCGGGATTGTTGAGCAGGGCCGCGGTGATCACCGGTATCGCCAGATTGGGGTCGGACGCCCATTCGCCGCTCGGCGGCGACGACAGCTGGATGACCTCGACGCCGGCTTCCTTGAGTGCTGCCACCGTGCCGCGCTCGCGCGCGCCGCGGGCCTCGTTCTCGAACGGGCCGATCATGATCGCCTTGTCGCCGGACTTGAGATTGCCGAGCTTGAACGCTTCGACGCCGAGCGCGCGGCCCTGCTGCTCCTGCTGGGCGCCGACATAGCCGCCGCCGAACGCAGCCACCACCGTCGGCACCGGCACGTTCTGGTACATCATCTTGATGCCGTCCTTGTGCGCCTGTTCGGCCAGCGGCATGATCGCGGCGTCGCCGGGATGGCCCATCATGGCAATGCCGTTGGGCTTCACGGCGACGGCCTCGCGCAATTGCTGAACCATCTTCTCGACGTCCCACTGCGAGAAGATGTAGTCGACCTTGGGTCCGAGATCGGACGCCGCCTGCTTGGCGCCATTGTAGACGATGGTGCCGAAAGCGTCGCCCTCGGCGCCGCCGACGAAAAAGCGGATGTGGACATCCTTGCACCACTGGGCGTCGAGCGCCTGCGCCGGCAGAGTGGAGATGGCAGCGCACAGCGCCGTGGCGGCGGCCACGACGGTCGAGCGCAGAAGTGTCGTTCTCATTGCGATGCTCATGCACGTTCCTCCCTTTTGTCCTCGGTGAGCCGAGGGGTTTCGTCGTTCGCCTGTCGGCAGTGCTTGTCGGCAGTGCTTGGGAATCTGTCAGGCCGGCTCCTCCCACCGGCCCTCGGTCACGCCGGGTTCGGCAGGTAGGTCGCTCCTCCCCGGCATTGCTTGAGGTATTCCAGCCCGCGCACCTGGCCTGTGATTTCGAGGTCGCCGCGATAGACCGGGTCGTGCCAGCCCTCGATGTCGATGGCGCCCTTGTAACCGGCCAGCCGCAATTCGCTGATCACCCGCGTCCAGTCGCTGTCGCCAAACCCGGGCGTGCGCATCTGCACGAAGGGCAGCTTGCCGAACACGCCGTGCTCGCGGATCACATCCCAGCGCACCGTCGCGTCCTTGCCGTGGACATGGAAAATGCGCGGCGCCCATTTGCGGATCTGCGGCATCGGGTCGATGAGGTAGACAAGCTGGTGGCAGGGCTCCCATTCGAGGCCGAGATTGTCGTCGGGCAATTCGTTGAACATCAGCTCCCAGGCGTCCGGATTGTGGGCGATGTTCCAGTCGCCGGCGGCCCAGTTGCCGTCCATGGCGCAATTTTCGAAGGCAATGCGCACGCCCTTGTCGGCGGCGCGTTTGGCCAGCGGCCCCCAGACCTCACGGAAGCGCGGCAGGCTGTCGGTCAGCTTCTTGCCGCGCAGGCGGCCGGTGAAGCCGCTGACCGTCGAGGCGCCGAACAGATGCGCATTGTCGATCACCGTTTCCCAGGCCGCGAGCACGCCGCGATCGACCTCGCCATCCTCCAGCGGATTGCCGAACACACCGATCGACGACACGACGACATCGGCATCGCCGATCGCCTCGCGGATCTCGCCGGCGAGCCGCGGCAAATCCTTGCCGCCCAGCGTCTGCCAGAAGAAGGGCTGGATGCTCTCGAAGCCGAGCGGCAGAATCTCTTTGATGTAGGCGGCCGGGTCTTCGAGATTGGCCCGCACCATGGTGCCGATCCGGATGTCGAGAAGCGGGTTTGGCATCATGATGCTTCCTGTGTGATTGCGACGCGCCGTCCGGTCTCGGCGCTTTCGATGGCGCCAAAAACCATGGCCAGGCTTTTGATGTTGTCGCTGCCACGGGTTTCCGGCTCGCTGCCGGTCTCGATGGCGTGGATGAAATCCTTGATGATGCCGAGATGACCGCCGACGCGGTCGGCGGAATCGAGCGGCGGTACTGTGATGGGCTGGGTCAGGTCGAACAGGCCGTCGCGGACCGACAACACAACCTCGGCCTTCAGTCCGTCCTCGCCGTCCCAGACCAGGCTGCCGTGCTCGGCGACGATGCGCCACGTGCTCTCCCAGCTGGTGCGGAAGCCCGCCGCGCACCAAGAGCCTGCATAGGTGAACACCTTGCCGCCGCCGAGATCGAAGATAGCGCTGGCCGACGATCCCTGCCGGTACCAGGAATTCGCCGGCTCCCATTCCTGGCAAAAGACGCCGGCGGGATCGCCGCCGACCATGTAGCGGGCGGCGTCGAAAGTATGGATCGCCATGTCGAGCAAAAGCACATGCGCCATCTCCTCGCGGAAGCCGCCGAAATGCGGCGCGACGAAGAAATCGGCATGGATGCTGGTTGGCTTGCCGATGGCGCCGGAGTCGAGAAAGCGCCTGATGCGCCGGACATTGGCGACGTAGCGGCGGTTCTGCACGACCGCATGGATACGCCCCGCGTTACGTGCCGCATCGACGATGGCGCGGGCATTTTCCGGAGTATCGGCCAGCGGCTTTTCCGTCAGCAGATGGCAATTATGGGCAAAGGCGGCAAAGGCGACATCACGCCGGGCGGCTGGAACCACGACATCGAACACCGCGTCGGGCCTGGTCTGGTCGAGCACCGCGTCGAGGCTGGTGCCGATTACCGCGCCGTCGAGCCCGTATTCGTGCGCCCTCGCCTTCGCCCGTTCGGCGTCGAGATCGACAAGGCCGACAATGGCCAGCCCGTCGATCTGCCTCGCGGCATCGAGCCAGGCCTTGCTCATCGCACCACAGCCGACGAGGACGGCATTCATCATCCGGCATTCCTCCCGTCCGGTCCCTCCAGACCGAATGTCACGGCATTTCCGGCATCACCGTAAACGTTTCTCCGTAAACGTTTACGAGAACACACCCGACGGCGTAGAATGTCAATCGGCTGTCAGCGAAAATCATCCCGAAGCCTTGGCCTGGGCGGCAGCCGGTGCTAGCCAAGACAGGGGGAGAACTGTCCTTGGCGTCCAGTATCCATGACCTAGCGCGTCACCTGAACATTTCGATCGGCACCGTGTCGCGGGCGTTGAACGGCCGCGCCGACGTCAATGCCGACACCCGCCAGCGCGTGCTCGCCGCCGCCAAGCAATTGAACTATTCGCCCAACCAGTCCGGCCGCAGCCTGCGGCAAGGCACCACCCATTCGATCGCCTTCATGCTGCAGCCGCATCCGGGCGACCAGCAATATGGCGAACCGTTCTTCATCCCGTTCCTGATCGGTCTGCAGGGCCGGCTGGCCGAGGATGACCTGGATCTGATGGTCGTCATGGGCGAGCCCGGCCAATATCAGCAGGAGAGGCTGCGCCGCGTGGTTGAGACGCGCCGGGCCGACGCGGTCGTGTTGGCCAATACACGGCGGGAAGACGATCGGATCGACTATCTCAGCAAGGCCGGCTTTCCCTTCGCCACGCTTGGCCGAAGTCAATCCGGCGACGACACCTATCCTTCGCTCGATATAGATTTCGAGAGGGCGGGTGATGAAGCCGTCGACCGGCTGGTCGCGCGCGGCCACCGCCGCATTGCCGCCATCCGCCCTTCGCTTGATCTCAACTTCGGCTACCTGTTCCTCGACGGCTACCGCAAGGCGCTGGAGCGGCATGGCATCGAAGTCGACCCCGGCCTGATCGCCGACGGCTTCATCAACGAGGCCGGAGGCTACCAGGTGACGCCGCGCGTGATGCTCTCCAAGGACCGGCCCACAGCCATCATCTTCAACAATGACGCAATGGCGCTCGGCGGCTGCAAGGCACTGGCCGAGATGGGCATCAGGCCCGGCCACGACATCGCGGTGATCGTCATCGTCGACACGCCGCTCTGCCGCTACTTTTCACCGGCGCTGACCGCCTTCCGTCCGTCGCTGGAGCCGATGGGCCGGCGGCTGGCCGAAATGCTGCTGGCCTCGCTTCCCGCCTTTGCCGGCCCGGAAGGTCCGCGCATCATCCGCGAAGTCTGGCCGCTGGAGCTGATCGCGCGCGACAGCGATTGATAGTGCGTCTCTCCCTTCTCCCACAAGGGAGAAGGAAGAGGCCCGCTCTGTCACGCAAGTATCATGTTCGCGTCCTAGACCGCTTTGCGAGAGGGCGACATCGTCGATGCGATGCGGTGGCCCCTTTGCGCCGCTCAAGGCTTGTCACAAAGAGGATCTCCATGAAAATCTCGCACCGAACCGTGTCGCTCGGCGCCGCGCTGGCGCTGTTTACCGCCCTGACCCCTGCCCTTGCCGACAGCACAGCCACCGTTGGTGGCTTCGTCAACAAGGGCCTGGTCGGCGTCGGCCGCATCCCGGCCGATCAGAAGGACAAGTTCGGCGAGACCTTCGGCTCCGGCTCCGGCATGTCCATCGACGCCGCAAGCTGGACCCGTGGCGCGGACGGCTACAAGGGCTCGCTCTGGTTGCTGCCGGACCGTGGCTACAATGTCGTCGGCACCACCGATTACCGGCCGCGCCTCAACACTATTCGCATCGAGTTCACGCCGGTAGCACTAGGCGCCACGCCCACCTCCGGCCAGGAACAGACAGGCGTCAAGGCGACGCTTGCCGATTCCCTGCTCCTCACCGACGACAAGGGCGCTGACGCCACCGGCCTCGATCCGCTCAACGGCGTGCGCGCGGCCAATGGCGACCTGCCGATCCTGCCCGAGGCCAATGGCAAGCTGGCGCTCGACAATGAGGCGATCGCGCGGCTGCCCGACGGCACCATGTTCATCTCTGACGAATACGGCCCCAACATCTACCGCTTCTCGGCCGACGGCCATCTGTTGTCGGCAACGCAGCCGCCCGCCGCTTTGGTGCCGATGCGCAAGGGCGCGCCGAACTTCGCCTCCGACAATCCGGGCCCCGGTGCAGCCGAACCCGATCCGAAGGATCCCGAAACCGGCCGCCAGAACAATCAAGGCCTCGAAGGCATGGCGCTGACGCCGGACGGCAAGTCGCTGATCACTGTGCTGCAGTCGGCGCCCCGCCAGGATGGCGGCGATTCGCCCGCGACGCGCCAGAACACCCGCGCGCTGGTCTACGACGCCTCCGACCCGGCCCATCTCAAGCTGGTGCATGAATATGCCGTGCCGCTGCCGGTGTTCAAGGACGCCAAGGACAAGACCAAGGTCGCCGCGCAGAGCGAAATCGTGGCGCTGTCCGACAAGACCTTCCTGATGCTGGCGCGCGACAGCGGAAACGGCCAGGGGGTGAAGGGCGATACTTCGCTGCTGCGCCAGATTTTCGTCGTCGACGTCTCTGGCGCCACCGACATTGCCGGCGGCGCCTTCGATGCCGCCGACAAGCCGCTGGCGCCCAAGGGCGTGCTCGACCCCTCGGTGACGCCGGCCAAGCTGACGCCGTTCATCGACATCAACGACAACAAGGAACTCGGCCGTTTCGGCCTGCATGACGGCAAGCCCAACGACAAGAACAATCTGTCGGAGAAGTGGGAAGCGATGTCGGTGGTCAGCGTGCTCGATCCGGCGCTGCCCGACGACTATTTCCTGTTCGTCGGCAACGATAACGACTTTCTCACCCAGGACGGTTTTCAGGTCGGCGCGCCCTACAAGGCCGAAGACGGCGCCGATGTCGATACCATGTTCCTGGTCTATCAGGTCATGCTTCCGGGCCTCGCCAAGAAGTAGCCATATACGGAAAGGCGGACGCGCCCGGCGTGTCCGCCTCTAGCCGTTTGTCGGCGATCAGCGATGCCGTGAAGGCACCTATTTCAAAATCTCCGCATCCCTTGGCACGCCGGCATCGATCGGCTCGGCGGTCCGGCTCGACACAGCCATGATCTTGCCTGCGGCCGACAGGTTCGGGCGCACATTAGACCTGGGCTACGCCGTTGACCCGGCTGTAGAGGTCGATGATGTCCTGGTTCATGAAGCGCACGCAGCCCGACGACGCGTTCTTGCCGATGGAATCCCATTCCGGCGTGCCGTGCAGCCGGTACATCGTGTCCTTGCCGTCGCGGAACAGATAGAGCGCACGCGCGCCGAGCGGGCTCTGCGGTCCCGGCGGCATGCCGTCCTTATATTTCGCCAGTTCCGGCCGGCGCTGGATCATTTCGGGCGGCGGCGTCCACACCGGCCATTTCTTGCGCGCCTGGATCACGGCGCTGCCGGTCCAGCCAAACCCGGCCTTGCCGAGGCTGACGCCATAGCGCATTGCCTTGCCGCCGTCGCGCACCAGATAGAGAAAATGCTCGGATGTATCGACGACGATCGTGCCGGGTTTTTCGCCGGTCGGATCGTCCACGATCTGGCGCACGAACTTCGGATCGAGCTTGGCCACGAGGATTGCCGGCAATGAAAAGCCCTCATCGACGCGCGCCGAATACATGGTGGCGGCATCGCCCAGAGCCGGTTCGGGCGCCGGGGCGGGCGTTGGCGGCGCCACCACGTCGGTCGTGGTGCAGGCTGAAAGCGCCATGGAAGCGGCACCCAAAGCGCATACCCCAAGAAAAGCGCGCCGGTTCAGGCGCTCGGAAAAAAGCGGATTCTCGGACATGATCCCCCCAGCCTATTCATCATATCCAACAGGATATGCGACCCCACGCGGCGACGACCCATATCCCATTCCGGATGTTTTGAGAACTGATTAGCGTGAAGCCGCCAGGTGGCATGTTCCAATGCCGCATCGACCTTGTCCGTCAAATCGGCGATCATCGCCGGGCGGACTTTGAGATGAACCTTCGCCGAACAGCCCATGGACGAAAAAATACCCCCGCGCCGGCGCACCGGCGATCTCACCAGCGGCCCAATCCCTCGCACGCTGCTGTTGTTCGCGCTTCCGGTGCTCGGTTCCAATGTGCTGCAGTCGCTCAACGGTTCGATCAACGCTGTCTGGGTCGGCCGCTTCCTCGGTGAATCGGCGCTGACCGCCACCTCCAACGCCAATCTGGTTCTGTTCCTGATTCTTGGCACCGTATTCGGCATCGGCATGGCCGCCACCATCCTGGTGGCGCAATCGGTCGGCGCCCGCGACCTGCCCGAGGCGCGGCGCATCGTCGGCACCAGCGCCAGCTTCTTCTTCCTCGTCTCGGCTATCTTCGCCGTCTGCGGCTGGATCTGGGTCGACGCCATCCTCAACACACTGGGCACCCCGCCCGATGCGCTGCCGCTGGCGCGCTCCTATCTGCGTATCATCTTCGTCGCCGTGCCGATGATGAACCTTCTGTCCTTCGTCATGACGGTGCTGCGCGGTGCGGGTGATTCGCGCACGCCATTCTTCTTCATGGCGCTCGCGGTCGTGCTCGACATCATCCTCAATCCGCTGCTCATTCGCGGCATCGGCCCCTTCCCCGAACTCGGCATCGCCGGCTCCGCCACCTCGACGCTGATCGGCCAGACGGTGAGCGTGATCGCCATCCTCGTCGTGCTTTATGGCAAAAAGCATCCGTTGCGGCTCGCCGGCGCGAACCTCGCTCTGCTGCGGCCGGATCCGGCGCTGCTCAGGATCGTCGTCTTCAAGGGCGTGCCGATGGGCCTGCAGATGATCGTCATTTCGGCGGCGGCGCTGACCGTGATGGGCATCGTCAACTCCTACGGCTCGCAGGTCGCCGCCGCCTACGGCATCGCGGCGCAGCTGTGGACCTATATCCAGATGCCTGCACTGGCGATCGGAGCCGCAGTCTCGTCGATGGCGGCCCAGAATGTCGGCGCCGGGCGCTGGGACCGCATCGGTCGCATCGCGGCGTCCGGCGTCGGCTTCAACCTGGTGCTCACCGGCGCCCTGGTGGCGCTGCTGTTCCTCTTCGACAGGCCGGTGCTCGGCCTGTTCCTTAGCCGCGACAGCACCGCAATCGACATTGCAGCCCACATCAACAAGGTGGCGTCCTGGTCGTTCATCCTGTTCGGCGTCACCATCGTGCTGTTCGCCACCGTGCGCGCCACCGGTGCCGTGATGCCGCCGCTGATCATTCTGGTGATTTCGGTGCTGGTCGTGCGCACCGGCTTTGCCTATTTCATGCGCGGCGTGATCGGCGAGGAGGCGCTGTGGTGGAGCTTTCCGGCGGGATCGATCACCTCGCTGGTGCTGGCCGCCGCCTATTATCGCTTCGGCCGCTGGCGCACCATGCACATGATCGAGGACCGGCCGGCCGCCGGCGAGCCGCCCGACACCGGCCTCGGCATCCCGCGCGGACGGGCAAACATGGCGCCCGAGACGCCAAACGGGTGAGGCTCAGCGCGCGTATTTGACGCCGAACCCCAGCGCTACGACAGAGAACAGCGTGATCATGCCGGCGAAGGCCAGGCTTGCCGTCGTCGGAGTGGCCCAACTCGACAGCAGCCCAATGCCGATCACCGGCAGCGCATTGCCGCAGAAGCAGCAGATGAAGAACGCCGACACCAATTCGGCGCGACGCTCGGCAGGTGCGATCTGGTTCACCACCTGCAGGCCGCCGCGATAGCCGAGCGCCGCCGCCACGCCGCACACAGCGGTGGCGGCAACCATCAGGGACATCGACGCGAAAAACTGAGCAGCAACCATCAGCCCTACGGCCGGGATCATCAGCGCCAGCGCGGCCAGCATGCCGGCGCCGCTGGACAGTCGGGTCGTGGCCAGAATGGTCGCGGCCGCAACGATCGACAGTTCAAAGAACAGCGCGCCGGCCTCGGCATGGTTGGCCACATGCAGCTGCTGCGCCAGGATGCTCGGCGCCAGGGCTGCATAGAAGCCGACCAGCGCCATGGCGCCGAAACCGGTGACCGCCGGCGCCACGAAGGCAGCGCGGATATCGCTCGGCACCGATAGCCGTGGCCGCAACGAAACGTCGGTCAGCCTGCCCGGCTGGGACACGGTTTCGCGGGTACGCCAGATCAGCAGCGTCACTACCACCAGCAAGGCAAGATAGACCGCAAACGTTAGTCTCAACGGCCAGGGCGCATATTCGGCGAGCAGGCCCGATGCCAGCGCGCCGAGGCCAAGGCCAACGAAGTTGGTGCTGGTGGCGATGATTGCCGCGCGCGATTTGTCCTTACCCTCGATCAACTCGGCAAGCCAGGCCGTGCCGGTTCCCGCGCCGACGCCGATGCCAAGGCCGCTCAATATGCGGGCGACATCGAGCCATGCGACATTCTCGGCCAGCAGGAACACCAGCGCGCTGACCACCGCTATGGCCATCGACGCCAGCGCCGCAGGACGGCGACCAATGCCGTCGGACAAGCGCCCGAACATCAGCAATGCGCCGAGATTGCCGACGACATAGACGGCGTAGACCAGCGTCAGCGTGATCTGCGAGAAACCGAAGGCCTGCTTGTAGATGACGTAAAGCGGCGTCAGCACCGTGCTGCCGGCGAACAGCGCGGCGATCATGGCGGCAACCGCGGCCATCGCGGGCCGGCCATCGAGTCCGTTGTCGCGCGTCGTGGTCTCGGCATAGCTGGTCATGGCAACCTCCGGCCAATCGCCCAACGCCCAATTGCGCCCCAACGTCCATGTAAGGATGGCCGTTCCACGCGCCGAACTTCATCCTGACAACCTTGTCAGGATGGTCTTGCCCGAAGTCCTCGCTTAACGTCTTTCCATCGAGAGGGAGAATCCATGGGAAAAGGTAGAGTCGAGGCATTCACCGATGGGGTGGTCGCCATCATCATCACCATCATGGTGCTGGAGCTGAAAGTGCCGCATGGCGAGGATTTTTCAGCGCTTCTGCCGCTGTGGCCGATCTTTTTCAGCTATGTCTTGTCGTTCATCAATGTCGGTATCTACTGGAACAATCTGCACAACATGTTCCACACCGTCCAAAGGGTCGACGGCCGCGTGCTGTGGGTGGGCCAACCTCAACCTTCTGTTCTGGTTGTCGCTGATGCCGGCAACGACGGCCTTCATGGGCGAGAACCATTTCGCGCCGGTCCCCGTCGCCGTCTATGGCATCGACCTGGTGCTGTGCGCGGTCGCCTACACCTTTCTCGCCACCAAGCTGCACCATTTGCACGGCAACGACACCGCCTTCGCCAAGGCGCTGGGCAATGACCGCAAGGGCAAGATCTCGGTGGCCCTCTACGCCGCAGCCGTCCCGCTTGCCTTCGTCAACCAATGGATCGGCGTTGCGATCTTTGTGCTGGTGGCCGCCGTCTGGTTCGTGCCGGACACGCGTTTTTCGCGGGTGCTGGAAAAGTAGCGTAGGACGTCTCTACTTGCGCATCGCCTTCAGCTTTTCGGCAACCGACGCCGCAAGGTCGGCATAGCGCTCCTCCAGCCGCTCGGCCGCCTTGATGATCGAAAAATCATGGCCGAATTTTTCCAGCGCCATGCGCAATTTCTCGACGAACTCGGCCTGTTTTTCGAGTGCCGAAAACAAGGTCTTCACCTGCGCTTCGCTTATGTCCGGATTGGCAAGCATCTGCGGCACCTCGCGGCCCATCTGGTCGCCGGTGGCGGTCTGCTCCTTCAGGATCGCAACCCAGTCGGTCAATCGGCAATCTCCCTGTTCGGCCGCAGCATGCACAGCCGCCGTTGATGCGGTCAACCCGAACACGCGGGACGGCCTTGCACGATGCGCGTCCCGCGCTAAGTTCGGCGCCACCCGAACCCTAGGAAAAAGATCATGACCTCCGACGCCGAAATCCAGTCCGCTTTGCCCGCCCTCAGCCGAGGCAACGTCGCCGTCATCACTGGGGGCGCCAGCGGCATCGGGCTTGCCGCCGCCAAAAGGCTGGCGGCTATGGGCATGAGACTGGTGCTGGCCGACATTGGCGGCGCGCGCCTCGATGCGGCCCGCCAGGCAGTCGCCGCGATCGCCGGCGAGAATGCCGTGCTTGCGGTCGCCACAGACGTCTCGAAGGCCGACGAACTCGGCCGGCTGGCGGAAAAGACGCATGCCGCTTTCGGCGCCGTATCGCTGCTGATGAACAATGCCGGCGTCGGCAACAATCCGGGAAAACCGTGGGAGAACGGCGACGCCTGGAAGCGGCTGATCGACATCAATTTCTGGGGCGTCGTACATGGCGTCGAGGCCTTTGCGCCGGCCATGCTGGCCTCCGGAGAGCCGGGCCTGATCATCAACACCGGCTCCAAGCAAGGCATCACCACGCCACCCGGCAATCTCGCCTACAACGTATCCAAATCGGCATTGAAGACGTTCACCGAAGGCCTGGCGCACGCATTGCGCAACGAGCCGGGCGCGAAGGCCGCGGCGCATCTTCTCATTCCCGGCTTCACCTTCACCGGCCTCACCGAAGGAGCGGTCGAAAAACCCGCTGGCGCCTGGACCGGCGAGCAGGTGGTCGACTTCATGCTGGCTTCGCTGGCGCGCGGGGACTTCTACATCCTGTGCCCCGACAATGAGGTGATGCGGCCGACCGATGAAAAGCGCATGGCCTGGGCGATCGGCGACATCATCGAGAACCGGCCTGCTCTCTCGCGCTGGCACCCCGACCATAAGGACGCTTTCGCGGCCTTTATGGGAAACTGATCGTCGAACTCAGCCAAAGCCGAGACTCAGGCGGGCGCGCGTTTTTTCGCGGTGCGCTTTTGCGCGACGGCCTTCTTGCCCGCCAGTTCGGCGAGCTCGTGGTCATGGCGTTTTGCCGCCCGCTCGCATTTGTCTCTGATCTCCTCGACCTCGGATTCGGTCAGGTGCTCGATGCCGATGAAATGATTGTGGCCCTCGCTGACGCGGATCAGTTCGTCGAGCTTGGCCTGAACCGCGGCGCCGTCGCGGTTCTGGGTGTTCTGAATCAGGAACACCATCAAAAAGGTGATGATCGTCGTTCCCGTGTTGATGACGAGCTGCCACGTATCGGAGAAGCCGAAGAAT
Source organism: Mesorhizobium sp. M0016 (assembly GCF_040324035.1). Taxonomy (NCBI): domain Bacteria; kingdom Pseudomonadati; phylum Pseudomonadota; class Alphaproteobacteria; order Hyphomicrobiales; family Phyllobacteriaceae; genus Mesorhizobium; species Mesorhizobium sp. M0016. The sequence goes on from NZ_JAMYVM010000026.1 coordinate 16,283, forward strand.
GGCCCGCTTACCGCCCAGACGATAACGATGGCGCAACAGGCGATGAAAGTCGGCGGCAGGCCCGCCAAGTGCGAAACGGTGTTGGCGATTCTGGTAAACAGCTTTTCGATCATTCACATCCTCAACCGTTCAAAGCGCGACGAGCTGACCAAGGCCGCATTCATCGCTCCAACAATAAACAACCGGCAGCCGCTTCCGGTTCCCTGTCGCAGAGGGCATCGCTGGTGCAATTGTATGCACGCCAAAGGCGCAGCGCCGTGAAAAGCCGCCTTATCGGTTTGTTGCCATTAGTCACCATGCAGGCCAAAACCTGTTCGTTCCGCTTCACGGCGGATTTGTCTCCAAGCCCCTTCCGCTGCGCCACCCCCGCATGGCGGAAGGGGTCCGTTGCGTTGCCGCAGACCGGCGGAACTCTTCCCGACACGTGCCGTTCAGAATTTTGGCGCCAGGATTTCGGCCAGCCGGTCGATGAAACCGCGCACGCGCGGCGAGCTCTCAGGAATGCTCTTGCTCCCAGCGATCGAGGAAATCCTCAATCGGCAAAGCCTGCATGTCGGGAACCGCTTTGGCGAGTTTCTCCGGCGGCCAGTCCCACCAGGCGAGGCTTTCGATCCGCGCCGCGATCTCGGAGGGAAAGCGCATGCGCAACGGCTTCGCCGGTACGCCGGCGACGATTGCGTAGGCCGGTACATTCCGCGTCACCACCGCATTGGCGCCGACGATGGCGCCATTGCCGATGCTGATGCCGGGCATGATGACGGCGCCATGGCCGATCCAGACATCGTTGCCGATGCTGACCGCCTTGGCCTGCCGCCGCGCGCGGAACGCCGCGTCGACGCCCAGCCAGCGGAAATACTCGTTCGGCCGGTAGCTGAGCTTGTGCTGCGTGATCCGCTCGATCGGATGCTCCAAGGCATTGATGCGGCTGTTGGCGGCGATCGAGCAGAATTTTCCGATCGTCGTGTAGATCGCCTCGGCGTGGCGCTCGAAATAGGAGAAATCGCCGACATTGACCTCGCGCAGCACCACCCGTTCGCCGATCGAGGCATAGCGGCCAAGCTTGCACGCTTTCAGCTCCGCGGTCGGATGGATGCGCGGCTCCGGATCTTTCAGGACGAGGTTTTCAGTACGGTCCATGCGGCGGATTTACCCCCGCGCAATTGCAGAAGCAATTGTCGCGTCGCGATCGGACCCGCAGGCGGGTGGATCGTGCGTCGGCTCCGACCGGCTATTTCGGCTTGCCGCCGGTCCACACCACGTTCTGGCCGAACAGCGGCACGGTCGTCACCGACATTTTCGCCGAGCCGTCCTGCACCTGGCGCGAATGCGAGAGATAGATCAGCGTCTCGTTCTTCTTGTCGTAGATGCGGTTCACCACCTGCTTCTTCCAGATCAGGCTGATGCCTTGCTTGAACACCTCTTCGCCGCCCTCGCTCATGTCGATGTCGCCGATGGTGATCGGCCCGGTCTGGCGGCAGGAGATCGAGGAATCAGACGGATCCTCGAACCAGTTGCCCTTGTGCAGCCGGTCGATGACGCTGCGGTCGAAATAGGAGACATGGCAGGTCACGCCGTCGATCTTGGGGTCCTTGATGGCCTCGACGATGATGTCGTTGCCGACCCAATCGACGCCGACCTTGCCGACCTCCTCTGCCGCTGCGGCACCGGCGCCAAGGGCAATGCATGCGGCCAGCGCGCCGCCGATCAGTTTCTGCCCAATCCGTCTCTGCCCAGTCCGTCTTTGCAAGGGAGCCTCCTCAGGTTCAGTTTGCCGGTCTCAGGTGGGATAAGGGCCAGCTGTTTGCAAGGTAGCGTCCAGCCCGGTTGCGGCAACGCGGCATCTTTGCCAAAGCGATCTTGAGCACTATGGTCTGCCCGTCATGAAATTGGAGGGCACTCAGCATGTCGTCGTCTTTGGACCCACATTCTTCGTCGCTATTCAGTTCAAAGGCAGCACGCTAGATGTACAGCGACGCGTCCCCTCTGATGCGCTTTATCCTTGTTGGCATCATCGTTGCGATGGTCGCCGGGCTCGGTGCAATGACCGTCTTGTCGTACAGGCCTTTCCAGAGTGGCGAACCGTATGGCGCGCCATTCACGCTGGTCGACCAGAAAGGCGCGCCAATCACCGAAGCCGCCTTCCGGGGAAAACCCAGCATCGTCTTCTTCGGCTTCACCCATTGCCCGGAAGTCTGCCCGACCACTTTGTTCGAAATGGCCGGCTGGCTGAAGACGCTGGGCAACGACGGCAAGAACCTCAACGCCTACTTCGTTACCGTCGATCCAGAGCGCGATACGCCGCCGGTGATGGACACTTACGTCAGCAATTTCTCCGACCGCATCGTCGGCATATCGGGCGATCCCGACAAGGTGCACGCCATGGCGAAGTCCTTCAACATCTACTGGAAGAAGGTCGACACCGGCGACGGCGATTACACGATGGACCACACCGCCTCGGCGCTGCTGCTCAACGCCAAGGGCGAGTTTTCGGGCACCATAGCCTATGGCGAAAGCGCCGACACCGCGATCGCCAAGCTGAAGCGGCTGGCGGCGGGCTAGGCATGATCCCGAAACGTGGATTCCGCTTTTCTCGGACAAAAAAGTGTTGTCCGGAGATCATGCTCGAACAAGAGACCAGCTGATGGGTCAGACCAGGCTCCACTTCATCGCTGGGAAGATCGAGGCCGACCGCATCTTTGCCGCGCTCGAACCGGCTTTCGAGGATGAAGGCCTGCCGATCGCCGTGCTCGAACTCGATGAAGACCGCGACATCTACGAGGTTTCGCTCTACACCGACGGCAATGTCGACGCGGTTGAGGCGCGGCTAAGGGACAGCCTTGCCGGACTGTCCCTGTCGAAGCCGATCGAGCGCGAGGTTCTGCCCGATATCGACTGGGTGGCGCGCTCGCTGGAGGGACTGAAACCGGTGCGCGCCGGACGTTTCTTCGTCCATGGCGCGCATGACCGCCGGAAGCGCCACAGCGGCGAACTCGCCATCGAGATCGAGGCTGGCCTTGCCTTCGGCACCGGCCATCACGGCACCACTGCCGGCTGCCTCGAAATGCTGGAACGGGTCGTGCGCCGCGAACGTCCCAGGAATGCCCTCGACCTCGGCACCGGCAGCGCGGTGCTGGCGATCGCCGTCGCCAAACTGGCGCATGTTCCGGTGCTGGCGACCGACATCGATCCGATCGCCGTCAGGGTCGCCGCCGCCAACGCCCGCCTCAACCACGTCAAGGCGCTGGTTGAAACGGTGACGGCGCCCGGCTTCCACCACCCGATCTTCGGCAAGCGCGCGCCTTTCGACCTCATCGTCGCCAACATATTGGCGCGGCCGCTGATGCGGCTGGCGCCTGAGATGGCCAGGCACATCAGCCTCGGCGGCTCGATCGTGTTGTCCGGCATCCTCGAGCGCCAATGCAATGCGGTGATCTCGGCCTATGTCGGCCAGAATTTCCGGCATGTCAGGACCTTGCATCGCGAAGGCTGGGTGACGATCCACCTGAAGCACTGAGACGCAACGCGCTTTGGACCAATCCGAGCCTGTTGCGATTGGCGAAAATTGATTCCGGTTTTCCGGGTCATGCGCTACGGTCGCGCCCGATACAGGAGGCATACCATGTTCCAGACCTTCGATTCCGCAGGCGACCCCAGCGTCGGCAAGCCGCGCGTGACGTTGCTGCGGCGATGGCTGGCGGATAATGGCCTCGACGGTTTCCTGGTGCCGCGCGCCGACGAGCACCAGGGCGAGTATGTCGCCGATCGCTCGGCGCGGCTGAAATGGTTGACCGGATTCAGCGGCTCGGCCGGCGTAGCACTTGTGCAGCGTGACCGCGCCTTCATGTTCGTCGATGGCCGCTATACCTTGCAAGTGCGCCACGAGGTCGATCTCGACATTTTTGCGATCGAGAGTCTCGTCGACAACCCGCCGGCCTCCTGGATCAAGGACAATTTCGGCAAGGGCGCCAGGCTTGGCTTCGACCCGTGGCTGCACACGATCGCTGAGGTCAAGGCGCTGAAAACCTCGGCCGAGCAATCCGGCGCGACGCTGGTGCCGCTCGACAGGAACCCGATCGACATCATCTGGAAGGATCAGCCGGCGCCGCCCGTGGCGCCGGTCGAAATCCACCCGATCGGCTTTGCCGGGGAACTCGCCAAGGACAAGCTGGCGCGGCTGGTGGCGGCAATCGGCAAGGAGGGCGCGACGCACGCCGTGCTCACCGACCCCTCCTCGATCGCCTGGGCCTTCAACATCCGTGGCGGTGACGTGCCGCACACGCCGCTGGCGCTCGGCTTCGCGATCCTTGCCGCCGACGGCAAGCACCAGCTGTTCATGGACCAGCGCAAGTTTTCGCGCACGATCGCCGCCTATCTCACCCAACTCGCCGATCTGCACGAGCCCGGCGAATTCGAGGCGGCGGTCGTTACCCTTGCCAAGGGCGGCGCCAAGATCGCGCTCGACCCGGTGCTGGCGGCGGAGAAGCTGAGAATGCTGGTCGAGGACAATGGCGGCGCATTTGTTTCAGCGGCCGATCCCGCCCGCATTCCGCGCGCCACCAAGAACCAGGCGGAAATCGCCGGCAGCCGCGCCGCGCACCGCCGAGACGGGGCGGCGGTGGCGAAACTGCTGTGCTGGCTGGAACGGCAGAAGCCGGGCACGCTCGACGAAATAACCGTTGTCACCAAGCTGGAGGAGGTGCGCCGGCAGACCGGCGAGGAAACGCAGATGCCGCTGCGCGATGTCTCCTTCGACACCATTTCCGGCAGCGGTCCGAACGGCGCCATCATGCACTACCGCGTGTCGCGCGCCACCAACCGCGAGCTGGCAAAGGGCGAGCTGTTCCTGCTCGATTCCGGCGCCCAGTATCAGGACGGCACCACCGATATCACCCGCACGGTGCCGATCGGCCAGCCGACCGAGGAGATGCGCGAGCGCTTTACGCTGGTGCTGAAGGGCATGATCGGCATTTCGACGCTGCGCTTTCCCGCCGGCACGCGCGGCTCGGAAATCGACGCGGTGGCGCGCATGGCGCTGTGGAAGCATGGCTGCGACTTTGCCCACGGCACCGGCCATGGCGTCGGCTCGTATCTGGCGGTGCACGAAGGGCCGCAGCGTATCGCCCGCACCGGCACCGAAAAGCTGCTGGCCGGCATGATGCTGTCCAACGAGCCCGGCTATTACAAGGAAGGCTCCTACGGCATCCGCATCGAGAACCTGATCCTGGTGGCGCCGGCCGAACAGGTCGAGGGCGGCGACATCGCCATGCACGGTTTCGAGACGCTGACGCTGGCGCCGATCGATATCAGGCTGATCCGCACCGACCTGTTGACGCGCGAGGAGTTGCACTGGCTGGATACTTACCATGCCTGGGTGCTGGCCGAGATCGGCCCGATGCTCGACGGCGAGACGCTGGCTTGGCTGGAGAAAGCGACAGCGCCGCTGCCGCACGACGCCAAGATCTGAAATGAGCTTCTTTCTCCCCGTCACTATACGGGGAGGTGAGGAGCGGTCCGCGAAGCGGACGAAAAGCCAATTGCTTGGCTTTTCGAGTGACGAACGCCCGGCAGGGCAATGAGGGGCGGCGCCGACAGTTCGAAATTGTTCCGCGCGCAGGCGCCCTATGCCACAAACTGCCGCGCGAGGACCAGCACCACCGCCCCGGCCAGAAACATCGCCATCAGGCCGCCGCGCAGCGAGACCACAGCGGCGACGACCAGCGCCGCCCATTCCGCCGGTCCGGCACTGAGTGCGGCGGGCGCCACCAGCGTCGTCAACACCGCCGCCGGCACGGCGTTCAAGCCAGCCTCGACGCGTGGATGGATGTGGTCGAAGCGCGAGATTACCAGATGGCCGCCGACGCGGGTGAGATAGGTGGCGATCGCGCCGGCAATGATGATCCACAAGGTCGCGCTCATCGTTTTGCCTCCACACCGCTATGGTGCGGCGGCAGGATGACGGCCAGAAGCACGCCTGCAACGGCGCCGATGGAGACGTGCCATGGCGATCCCACAGTTTTGTAGGCAATGATCGACGCCGCGGCGCTGGCGATCACCACCGGCAGCCACAGTGGCCGGTTGCGAAAGCCCATGACCAGCCCGAGGAAATAGATCGGCAGCAGGAAGTCGATGCCGAGCGCATGCGTGTCCGGGATCAGCTTGCCGAACACCGCGCCCAGCGCGCTCTCGATCCCCCAGAACACATAGACCGGCAGGCCAAGCCCCATGTACCAGGCAAAGCCAACGGTCTCGCCGGCTTCGGCCTTACGCTCGGCCACCGCGAATTGCGGATCGGTGAGCACGAAATAGCCCAGCGCTTGGCTGATAACCGGCCAGTGCGCGATTCGCCGGCCGATGCTGGCGGAGTAAAGCACGTGACGGAAGTTTACCGCGAAGATCGACAGCACGATCAGCCATGGCGCGACATGCTGGCCGAACAATTCGATGCCGACCATCTGGCTGGCGCCGCCGAAGATCAGCGCGCTCATCAAGAAAGCTTCGAGAACGGAAAAGCCGTTGTCGACGGCGATGGCGCCGAACAGCAGCCCAAATGGCGCCGCGGCGACAACCACCGGCATCGACAGCCGCACGCCGTCCCAGAAGTCGCTGGCCACGGAATTTTCGCTTAAGGTCTCTGCCGACATGTCACATTCCCATCTCGCGCTGCTATGTAGGAGCCGGCGTTTGAAAAGTCAGACGAATTCGCTTGAGCCAACAAATCAGCGAAACTGATGTTGTAAAAACAAATGAGGGGTTCGGATGATCGCTTATGATTTCACCGGCAGGCACGCGGTCGTCACCGGCGCCGGTGGCGGCATGGGCGAGGCGATCTCGCTGGCGCTGCTCGATGCCGGCGCCTCGGTCACCGCCATCGACGTCAAGCCGCGTCCGGCGTCGCTTGCCGCCTATGACGACCGGCTCACCTTTGCCCAGGGCGACCTCACCGACGCCGCCTTCGTCGAGCAGACCATCAATGCCGCGGGCCGCGAGCGCGGCGGCATCGATTATCTCGCCAATGTCGCAGGCGTGCTCTGGTTCGGTCGCGACAAATCGGCCCTCGAGATGGACCTCGATGTCTGGGATCAGGTCTTCAACATCAATCTGAAATCCTTCGTCCACACCGCGCGGGCGGTGGTTCCGCATATGCGGGCCGGCGGACGCGGCGGCGCCATGGTGCACTTCTCCACCATCCAGTGGTATCGCGGCGATCCGACCCCGCAGGATGCCTACCAGGCATCGAAGGCCGGCGTCTGTGCGCTGTCGAAGTCGCTCGCCATGCAGTTGGCGGGCGATGGCATCCGCTCCAATTCGATCTGCCCGGGAATGGCGTTGACGCCGCTGCAGGCGCGCTGGGACACCGAAGAGAAACGCGCGGCCGTTGCCTATTATGCGCCGCTCGGCCGCATCGGCACGCCGCAGGACATGGCCAATGCCGCGCTATTCCTGCTTTCCGATGCGGCAAGCTACATCACCGGCATCGAACTGGCAGTCGACGGCGGTCTTTTGATGCGGATGTAGCCGTGCAGTGCGCCGGGCTGATTTAGCTCCGCGGTGCCGTGCCCTGGATCGCCCTGCCCCAGTCAAGCAGCGGCTTGGCGCGCAAGGCGAAATCGACAAGCTCGTCGACCAGCGTCGGCGCGTGAATTCCAGCCGGATCGATCATGTGCTGGACATAGAAGTGCCGGTTGCGGATGGCGTCGACAAGATCGGGTTCGTTGACCTGCTCGAAGCCGCGCGGCGTGCGCTTCATGCGGCCCTCGGTTTCAAGTTCGAAGCCGTTTTTCTTCAGCGTTGAGAGCAGTTTTCGGAACTCGGCCGGCCGGGCGACGATCGCCTTGCGCATCGCCAGCAGCAGGGACGGCTCCGGATTCCACCAGGCGACATCGGCAAAGCAGCGGTCGATCCCGACATAGACGAAGAACACGCCCTGCTCCATCTTGGTGCCATCCGGCGACAGCATGGCCGACAAATGCTGGTTGTAGGGCCGCTTGTCCTTGGCGAAGCGCACGTCGCGGTTGATGCGAAACAGTGACTTCTTGCGGTCTCCGCGCAAGCCCAGACCCGCCGCCGCGAAGCGCTCGGTCAGCGTCTCGACCAGATCGCAGAACGGCTCATGCAACTCGCTGTCGTAAAGCGCGCGGTTTTCCTGGAACCATTCGCGGCTCTGGTGGAAGTCGAGCGCCTTGAGGAACGGTATGGCCTTTTGCCCGAACCCTTTGAACGAACCGGCGGTCATGCCTTGCCGACCCGTTGCAGCCATGTGTCCTCGTCGATGACTTCGACGCCGAGTTCGCTGGCCTGCTTCAGTTTGGAGCCGGCGCCCGGCCCGGCCACCAGCAGATCGGTCTTCGCCGACACCGAACCCGCCACCTTGGCGCCGAGCCGTTCGGCCATCGCCTTGGCTTCGGAGCGTGTCATCTTTTCCAGCGTGCCGGTGAAGACGATGGTCTTGCCGGCAACCTCGCTGTCGGTCGACACGGTGACGACATACGGCTTCGGCTTGACCTGTTCGAGCAGTCTGTCGAGCACGTCGTCATTGCGTTCATTGCCGAAGAAATCGCGCAACGCGTCGATCACCGTGTCGCCAATGCCGTTGATGGAGGGGAAGACGCTGTGCGGATCCTCAGCCGCCGCCGTTTCCTTGCCGACGCGGATCAGCTCCTCGATGGTCGAAAACGTCCGGGCAAGCACGGCCGCCGTCGTTTCGCCGATATGGCGGATGCCGAGTGCGAAGATGAAGCGGTCGAGCTCCGGCTCGCGGCGCGAATCGATGGCCGCGAACAGCTTGTCGAGGCCTTCATAATTGCGGTTCTCGACACCGCGCACATTCTTGCGCGCCTTGCCCGATGCCGCCTCGCGCTGCCTAGCCTGCTCCTCGCGCCGCTCGGCCAGCGCCCTGGTGACGGCCGGGCGGCGATCCCTGAGGGTGAAGATATCGGCGGCGGTCTTGACCAGTCCCGAATTGAAGAACAGGTCGATATTCTCGGCGCCCAGCCCCTCGATGTCGAGCGCGCCGCGCGACACGAAATGACGCAGCCGCTCCACGGCCTGCGCGGCGCAGATCAGCTCGCCGGTGCAGCGCCGGCGCGAATCCTCCTTGCCGGTCTTCTCGTTGATTTCGCGCGTCGCCGGCGAGCCGCAGACCGGACAAATGTGCGGGAATTCGTAAGGCACCGCATCAGCCGGCCGCTTGTCGACGACGACGCTGACGATCTGCGGAATGACATCGCCCGCCCGTTGTATGACAACCGTGTCACCGATGCGGACATCGATGCCGTCGCGAATCGGCAAGCCGTTGCTGTCAAAACCCTTGATGTAGTCCTCATTGTGCAGCGTGACGTTTTCGACCACCACGCCGCCGACCGTGACCGGCGCTAGCCGCGCCACCGGCGCCAGCGTACCGGTACGGCCGACCTGGATGTCGATCTTCTGCACCGTCGTCATCGCCTGTTCGGCCGGGAATTTATGCGCAACCGCCCAGCGCGGCTCGCCGGTGACAAAGCCCCAGCGACGCTGCAATTCCAGCTGGTCGACCTTGTAGACGACACCGTCGATGTCGTAGCCGAGCGACGAACGCAGCTCCTCGATCTTGTGGTAGTGCGCGATCAGCTCCTCGACAGACTTCGCCCGCACCATCAATGGGCTGACCTTGAACCCCCATTCGGCGAATTTCTGCACCGAATCATATTGGGTCGGCGCCGGATCCGCTGTCGTATAGCCCCAGGCATAGGCAAAAAATTTAAGATTGCGGCTGGCGGTGACGGACGCATCCTTCTGTCGCAAGGAGCCCGCTGCCGTATTGCGCGGATTGACATAGTCCTGGCCGCCCACCGCCGCCGAGCGGGCCTTCAGTGCCTCGAATTCCGCATAGGTCATGTAGACCTCGCCGCGGATCTCGATGGTCTCGGGCCAGCCCGATCCTTTCAGCTTGGCGGGGATGTCGGCGATGGTCCTGAGATTGGCGGTGATGTCCTCGCCTACAGTGCCGTCGCCGCGCGTAGCACCCTGCACGAACACACCGCGTTCATAGCGCAGCGACGCCGACAGGCCGTCGATCTTCGGCTCGGCCGTAAACGCGATGTCGAGGTCCTTGTCGCGGTCGAAGAAGCGCCGGCCACGCTCGATGAAATCGGTGACGTCCTCGTCTGTGTAGGCCTTGGCGAGGCTGAGCATCGGCACCGCATGGCGCACCTTGGCAAAGCCTTCCGCCGGCGCGGCGCCGACCCGCAGCGAGGGCGAATCCTCGCGCACCAGACCGGGAAAGCGCTCCTCGATGGCAAGATTGCGCCGCCGCAGCGCGTCATATTCTGCGTCCGTAATCGTCGGCGCGTCCTCGGCATGATAGCGCCGGTCATGACCGGCGATCTCCTCGGCCAGCCGCTGGAGCTCATCCGCGGCTTCGCTTTCGCTCAACGATTCGACTGGTTTTTCAGACATGCAGCGGTCCCTGGACAGTGGCGAGGCACCATAAATCAGGATTTCGGAAAAAGCATTCCTGAACAGCGGGATGGAGCCATATCCTGACTCAGTCCGAAAGCCTTGCGACGACTACGCTGCAGCAATATTCTCGCGCAGCAGCCGTTCCGCGGCTGCGCGCGCCTCGTCGGTGATGGTAGCGCCGGCCAACATGCGCGCGATCTCTTCCTGGCGCGCCGCCCGGTCCATTTCGGCGATGCCGGTGGCGACCTTGTCCGAGCCGCCGGATTTGGAGATCAGGAAATGCGTCGCAGCACGTGCCGCCACTTGCGGAGCATGCGTGACCGACAGCACCTGCACGCGCTTCGACAGCCTGGCCAGCCTTTGGCCGATCGCATCGGCCACGGCGCCGCCGACGCCGGTGTCGATCTCGTCGAAGACCAATGTCGGCGCCGAGCCACGGTCGGCCAGCGCCACCTTGAGCGCCAGCAGGAAGCGCGACAGCTCGCCGCCGGAGGCGACCTTCATCATCGGCCCAGGCCTGGTGCCGGGATTGGTGCGCACCCAGAACTCGACCTGGTCGATGCCTTCTTCCATGCGGTTCTCGCCATCGCTGGCCAGTTCGACGATGAACTCAGCCCGTTCCAGCTTCAGCGCCGGCAATTCGGCCATCACAGCCTTGGTCAGGCCGACCGCGGCCGCATGGCGAAGGGCGGAGAGCTGGGCTGCGGAAATATCGTAGGCTTCTCGCGCCGCTGAGGCCTGCTTTTCCAGGACATGCAGGCGCCCCTCGCCGGCATCAAGATCGGCGAGATCGGCGGACATGGTGTCGCGCAGTTGCGCCAAATCGTCAACGGCCACACTGTGCTTACGTGAGGCCGCACGCAGCGAAAACAGCCGCTCCTCCGCCTTCTCCAGCCTCTGCGGGTCGTATTCGGTGGCGCGCAGTGCCGCCTCGACGCCCGATTGCGCTGCATCCAGTGACAGCATCGCCTCGTCCAGCGACTTCACCACATCCTCGAGCAGTCCCGGCGCTTCGCTGGCCTTGCGCTGCAGGCGCCTCAGCAGGCTGGCCAGTTGCGGCAGCGGCGAGGACGGGCCTGACAGCACATCCTGTGCATCGTGTATTTCCGAGGCGATCTTTTCCGCCCGCATCATCGTTGCACGCAGTTCCGCCAGCTGTGTCTCTTCGCCGGGCTGCGGATCGAGCTTTGCCAGTTCCGCCACCGAGGCCCTGAGATAATCGGCCTCGCGCGCCGCTGCCTCGACCTTGGCGCGGTGCCTGGCAAACTCCTGCTCGGCGCCGCGCCAGTAGCGCCACGCCTCGCCGGTCGCGCGGGCGGCGCCGAGATGGCCGCCAAAACTGTCCAGCAATTCGCGATGCGCGCCTGGATCGACCAGGGCGCGCTCGTCATGCTGGCCGTGGATCTCGACCAGCGCGTGGCCTATGTCGCGCATCAGCGTGACGCTGGACGGCTGGTCGTTGACGAAGACACGGGTACGGCCATCCGCGGTCTGCAGCCGGCGCAGGATGATGTCGCCGTCATCCTCGATGGCGTTTTCGGCCAGCAGCGCGCGCACCGGGTGGTTGCGCGGCACATCGAAGACGGCAATGACCTGGCCCTGGGCAGCACCGTGCCGCACCAGCGAGGCGTCGCCGCGCGCGCCAAGTGCCAGCGACAGCGCGTCGAGAAGGATGGATTTGCCGGCGCCGGTTTCACCGGTCAGCACGGAAAGGCCGGGCTGGAAGTCGATATCCAGCTTCTCGATCAGGACGATATCGCGGATCGACAGTCTGGAAAGCATCAGAACCCGGACCTCAAGCAATTCCAGGAAAAGTGCGTAGCGGTTTTCCGTCCGGAATTGCGTAGAACAAAAAGTTAGGACGGTTCAGCGCCTCAATCAAACCACTGAACCGCTGTGAAGCGGCATGCGACCGATGGAGTCGCAGCGCCGCACTATCTTTTTGTTTGAGCGTCGGATCAATCCGAAAAGCGCGTTCCGCCTCAGTCGATGCTCGGGCGTCAGGCGCCGGTGATCAGCTTGCCGGCCTTGGATATCCACGATCCGGCATTCTCGCGCGGCTCAAGCCCGTTGCTCTGCAACAGCTTGTAGGTATCCTTGTACCATTGGCTGTCGGGATAATTGGTGCCGAGCACCGCAGCGGCGGTTTGCGCTTCCGAGGTCAAGCCCATCGCGTAGTAGCTTTCGGCCAGACGCGCCAGCGCCTCTTCGACATGGCGGGTGTTGGAATAGTTCTCGACCACGTTGCGGAAGCGCTTGACGGCAGCAATGTATTCGCGCCGCTCGAGATAATAGCGGCCGATCTGCATCTCTTTGCCGGCCAGCTGGTCGTTGGCGAAACGGATCTTTTCCTTGGCGTCGTCGACATATTCCGACGTCGGCCAGCGCGTCACCAGATCCTGCATCGTCTGCACGGTCTGGCGTGCTTCCTTCTGATCCTGGGTGACGTCCTTGATCTGCTTGTAGTAGCTCAGCCCGATAATATACTGGGCGTAAGCCGCGTCGTCGGTCGACGGATAAAGCGTCAGATAGCGCTTGGCCGAGCCGATCGCTTCGTCATAACGGCCGGCACGGTAGTCGGCGAAGGCGCCCATCACCATCGATTTGCGGGCGAATTCCGAATAGGGGTGCTGGCGGTCGACGGCGTCGAACTTCTTGCTCGCCTCATCCAGGCGGCCGGCATTGAGATTGGCAAGGCCTTGATTGTAAAGGACGTCGGCCGGTTCGGTCTGGTCGACATAGGTCGACAGGTCGACGTCTTTCTCGGACGACATGCAGGCCGAGAGGAACAGCGATGGCACAACCACCGAAAGCGCCAGGAAAACAGCCCGATACGGCGCTTTCGATTGACCAACTCGCTTGAAGAACATGATTGGATTGCGCCCTTTCGGCGTTAGTTCAATGCCTTTCGCATGGCGTTCCCTCAAAACTGATCCCCACTTTTGAGCGACATGCGCCTAACACACGGCCGCAGCCATAAACCATAACTGCCTTGCCCAGCAACGCTATGTCTAGCCAATCGCACATTTTTGTGGCGACTTGGTGTTGCCCGGAAAGCTATGCACTTTCACGGCCGGTGATGCATCCGTGCAACACCGGCCAGCGTTCAGAAAGCCAGAAATACGTTAAGAATCAGATCACCCAAGGTGCAAAGACAGGGCCGGTGACGGCGCTCATCTCGGCGGTGCGGCCGCGCTCGCGGCGCGTGGTCTCGACGACCTCGAAGGCCGAACGGTCGGACAGAAGCCGCCGCAAAGCGGCCGCATTCATCCGGTGACCGCCGCGATAGGAGCGGAAACAACCAATGAAACGGGCGCCGGCCAGCGCCAGATCGCCCATCGCGTCCATCGTCTTGTGGCGAGCGAACTCATTGGGGTAGCGCAGGCCGCCCATGTTGATCACCCGGTTGTCGTCGCCGATCACCAGCGAGTTCTCCAGCGAGGAGCCCAGCGCATAGCCGGCCGCCCACAGCCGCTCGACATCCTTCATGAAGCCGAAGGTGCGGGCGCGCGCGATATCCTGGCGAAAGATGTCGGGGTTGATGTCGGAGGCGAATAGCTGGCGGCCGATCGCCGGGCTTTCGAAATCGATCTCGACCTCGAAGCGCGTGCCGCTATAGGGCCTGAACTCGGCCCAGGACGCGCCATTCTCGATGCGGACGGGCTTGACCACCCTGATGTAGCGGCGCTTGACCGCCAGCGTCTCGATGCCGGCTTGGTCGATGGCCTCCACGAACGCCACCGCACTGCCATCGAGGATCGGAACCTCATGACCGTCGATCTCGATGACGATGTTGTCGATGCCAAGCCCGAAAAGCGTCGCCATCAGATGTTCGACGGTGGCGATATGCTCGCCTGCCGGATCGCCGAGCATGGTGCAGAGATCGGTCGCGCCGACTTCAGCAACCAGCGCGCGGAACTCGCGGCTCTCGCTTCCGTTCGAAAGGTGGAAGAGCACGCCGGTGTCGGCGTCCGCAGGGAGGAAATTGACGGTGACCGGTTTGCCGCTGTGAACGCCGGTACCGGTCAGCGTTGCACGCGATTTCAGTGTCGTCTGATAGTCTTGCAAGACAAACCCCATAGCCCAAACGCCTAAGTCCGCTTTAACCCAAAAGGCGCGGCTCTTTTTTATCGGCAGGCAGGGCCACTTCCCCGAATCCCAGCACACCGAAAGTGCTGCCGCAAAGATAATGGTCTGTCAGGGAGACTCCAAATCACGGTTTCTTACTCTGTGTAACCGCGACAGACCTTGAGCGTCACATCGTAACGCCTTGTTATTAAACCACTTTAAACGTTAACAGGCAGACAATCTCTCGTCTGCCTGTTAACAAGTGTTACATACCGTTAACGGCTCAGTTGGCCTGGCGGCGCAGGAAAGCCGGTATCTCCAGCTGGTCGTCTTCCTGGGTCGACCTGGTCTGCGGCGTCAACCGGCCCTGATCGTCGAGCTGGCCGCGGCGCGGCGCGTAAAGCTGCGGATCCTGGCTGGCAAGGCGGCGCATTTCCGGCGCCGCCTGGCGCAGTTTCGGTTCGCGCGGCTGTGCCGGCTGCAACCGGGCCGGCTCTTCTTCGCGGCGCGTCAGCCCGTTGGTCAGCCGCTTGAGCAGCCCCATCGGCCCGCTGTTTTCATGGTCGGCCGGACGGCCCTTGGCTTCCACCTCGGCCCGCACCACAGGCGGAAAATCCTCCACCCGCGGCATGCGCTGCGGTGCGGCAGCCACCGGCTGCGGCACTTCCCGCATCGGCGCCGGTTGCATCACCTGCTGCACGACAGGCTGCGGCTGGGCAGGCGGGGCCTGGAAGATCTTGCTCTGCGGGCGGAAATCTTCCGCCTGGGCCATCGGCGCCGGACGAGCCATTGCCGCCGCATTGGCCTCGGCAAGCTGGATCGCCTCGGCCACCGGATCGGCCGCGCGCTGCTCATAGGTCTGCTGCTGGACCGGTGCCGGACGGCCTTCCGCCCCCGGAGCCGCTGGGCGGCTGACCGGCTTCTGCTGCGGCGGCACGGCCCGGATCGAGATCGGCGCCGCGGCAATTTCAGCTGCCGATTTGTCGATGCCGGTGGCGACCACCGAGACGCGGATGACGCCTTCGAGTTCCTCGTCGAAGGTGGCGCCGAGGATGATGTTGGCGTCCTGATCGACTTCCTCGCGGATGCGGGTCGCGGCCTCGTCGACTTCGAACAGGGTTAGGTCGCGGCCGCCGGTGATCGAGATCAGCAGGCCCTTGGCGCCCCTCATCGAGGTCTCGTCGAGCAACGGATTGGCGATCGCCGCCTCGGCGGCGGCCATCGCGCGGCCCTCGCCCGAAGCTTCGCCGGTGCCCATCATCGCCTTGCCCATTTCGCGCATCACCGAACGCACGTCGGCGAAGTCGAGATTGATCAGGCCTTCCTTGACCATCAGGTCGGTGATGCAGGCAACACCGGAGTAGAGCACCTGGTCGGCCATGGCGAAGGCGTCGGCAAAGGTGGTCTTGTCATTGGCCAGCCGGAACAGGTTCTGGTTGGGGATGACGATCAGGGTATCGACACATTTCTGCAGCTCCTCGATGCCGAGATCCGCCGTCTTCATGCGGCGCTGGCCTTCGAAATGGAACGGCTTGGTGACGACGCCGACGGTGAGGATACCCCGTTCGCGCGCCGCGCGGGCAACCACGGGAGCCGCACCGGTTCCGGTGCCGCCACCCATACCGGCGGTGACGAAGCACATATGGGTGTTGGAGAGATGATCGATGATCTCATCGATGCACTCTTCCGCCGCCGCACGGCCCACTTCAGGCTGCGAGCCGGCGCCGAGCCCCTCGGTGACATGCGCGCCGAGCTGGATCAGCCGCTCGGCCTTCGACATGGTCAGCGCCTGTGCATCGGTGTTGGCCACGACGAACTCGACACCGCGCAAGCCCGCGGTGATCATGTTGTTGACGGCATTGCCGCCGCCGCCGCCGACACCGAATACGGTGATCCGCGGCTTGAGCTCGGTGATGTCCGGCTTTTGCAGATTGATCGTCATTGTCTCCGTCCTTTGCCTTTCCCGCCGCTTCGCCGCCGCGGCCGCCTATGGGGCTGTCCCCGTCAATTAGAAACTGTCTCTCAACCACTGACTCATGCGATGCAGTTTTCCGCCCGTCCCGGTCATCCTGAGACCGGAAATTCCTTTCGCCGGATGGCTCTCGAAGCTCGCCATCTGCGGATAGATCAGCAGCCCGACCGCCGTCGAGAAAGCCGGCCCCTTGGCAGCTTCCGGCAGGCCCGCCACGCCGAGCGGGCGTCCGATGCGCACATTGCGTCCCAGAATGCGGCGCGCCGCCTCGGGGAGACCCGCAAGCTGGCTGGCGCCGCCGGTCAGCACGACGCGTTTTCCCACGGCATTGCCGTAGCCCGACTTGTTCAGCCGGTCGCGCAACAGTTCCAGCGTCTCGTCGATGCGGGCGCGGATGACGCGCGTCATCACCGAGCGCGGGATCTGCAGCGGCATCTCGCCGTCTTCGCCGATCGGCTGGATCGAGACCAGGTCGCGATCGTCGGCACTGCTAGGCAGCGCCGAACCATGCATCACCTTCAGCCGCTCCGCGGCGTCGAGCGAGGTCGACAGGCCCTTGGCCATATCGAGCGTCACATGATTGCCGCCGATGGCAATGGCATCGGCGTGGACGAATTTGCCTTCCGAAAACACCGAGATGGTCGTCGTGCCACCGCCCATGTCGATGCAGGCCGCACCCATTTCCAGTTCGTCGTCGACCAGGGCCGCAAGCCCGCTGGCATAGGGCGTCGCCACCATGCGCTCGACCGAAAGATGCGAGCGGTTGATGCAGAGCTCCAGATTGCGCAGCGGCGCGGCATCGCCCGTCAGCACATGCATATCGACGCCGAGCTGGTCGCCGACCATGCCGCGCGGATCGCGCACGCCGCGCTCGGCGTCCAGCGAAAAGCCGACGGGCAGCGAATGGATCACGTCGCGTTCGGCCTTGAGCGCCTGCTTGGCGCCGGCGGCAAGCACGCGCTTGATGTCGGCTTCGTCGGCCTGATGGCCACCGAGATTGATGGTGGCCGAATAGGTTTCGCTCTTCAGCCGGCCGGCCGTCATGTTGACGATCAGCGAATCCACGGTCAGTCCCGCCATGCGTTCGGCTGCGTCGACGGACAGGCGAATGGCGTGCTCCGCGCGGTCGAGATCGACGACCACGCCCGACTTCACGCCGTGCGATTTCTGGTGGCCGATGCCGATCACCTGGATGCGGTGCGAGCGGCCGCGCAACAGCTTGCCGTCCTCGCGCGGCTTCAGTTTCGCCACCACGCAGCAAACCTTGCTTGAGCCGACATCCAGCACGGTGAGCGTGCCGGAACGCCGCGAAGAGGCATCGCTGTTGCCGCCAAGCCAGCTCATATCTTCGTCCCCGACTTGCGCTTCAGATTTTGCGGCTTTTCATTGAGCGCGGCCTGGCGCTGCGTCGCCGCTTCCGGCGTCAGCTGCACCACCAGGCGATCGGAGATGCGCATGTCGACGGCGGCGATGTCCCGCGTCAGAAGCCCGTTGTCGTGGTCCATCCGAACCAGATCGGCGATCGCCTGGTCCTCGCCATCCTCGGGCAGCTTGATCGTGATGCCGTTTTCCAGCTTAAGGTCCCAGCGCCGTTCGCCGATGCGGATATAGCCTTTGACCCGAGCCGCGAGCTCGGGAAATTTGTTGATCTTGGCCACGAAGTCGGGGGCCTTGGCCGGCGCGCCGGTGCCGATGATCAGCGGCAGCAGCGCCTGCTTGCCGCCGGAGAACGGCGCGATCACCGCGCCGGAGCGTTCGATGACCGAAAGCTCCGCGCCCTGCTGCCAGAGCGCGAAGGGCTCGCGCTCCTCGACACGCACTTCCAGCGTATGTGGATAGACCTTGCGCACCGCCGCCACTTCGACCCAGGGCAAGGTATCAATACGTTCACGCGCGGCCTCGGCATCGAAGCCGATCAGTGACGTCCAGCCGTCGAGCTCGAGCCGGTCCAGTATGTCGATCTCCGAAGTCTGGCGGTTGCCGACCACCTTGATCTGGTCGACGGCAAAGCCGGTCCGGGCGGTGATGCTCTGGACGATGTCGTCGGCATGACCGCCGAGAATGGCGCCATAGAGGCTGCTTGATGCAATGAGCGAAGCCGACAGGATGGCCGCGGAAAAGCGCGGCGCGACGAAGTCGCCGCCGCCCAGGCGCGCCAGCACGCGCACCGGCCGGCGCAGCACGCGCGGCAGCACGAAATGGTCGAACGACAACGGCATGCCGAACAGCGCCGGCCCGGCGCCGCCCCTGCCCTTGTCCTGTCCCCATTTCAACGCAGACACGAAGCGTCCTCCACCATCCAACTCAACAATTCGCCAAACGAGTGCCCGGCCTGGGCGGCGATTTCAGGCACCAAAGACGTCGGCGTCATGCCCGGCTGAGTGTTGATCTCGAGCCAGACAATCTCGCCGTTTTCGGAGTGACGGTCGTCATAGCGGAAGTCCGATCGGGAAACGCCCCGGCAGCCGATAGCCAGATGTGCCTTGAGCGCCAGTGTCTGTATTTTTTGGTAAATATTTGATGAAATTTTAGCAGGGATTTCGTGTTTTGATCCGCCGGCGACGTATTTTGAATCATAGTCGTAGAAGGAATGGCCGGTCGGAATGATCTCGCAGACGCCGAGCGCCACGTCGCCCATGACAGCGCAGGTCAGCTCGCGCCCATGGATGTAGCGCTCGACCATGACGGTCTCGCCATATTTCCATTCGGACGAGCCGATGACCTGCGGCGGATGCGACTGCCCTTCATGCACGATGACGACGCCGAAGCTTGAGCCTTCATTGACCGGCTTGACCACGTAGGGCGGCTTCATCGGATGCTTGTTCTGGATGGCAAAGCGGCTGGCAACCTTCGATTCCGCCACCGCGATGCCGGCAGCCTTGGCGACCTTCTTGGCTTGCTCCTTGTTCATGGCGAGCGCCGAGGCGAGCACGCCCGAATGGGTGTAGGGAATGGCCAGATATTCGAGGATGCCCTGGATGGTGCCGTCTTCACCGAACGGGCCGTGCAGTGCGTTGAAGACGACATCGGGCTTGAGTTCGGTGAGCACGGCGCCGACATCGCGCGCAACATCGACGCGGGTAACCTGGTAGCCTTCATTCTCAAGCGCATCCGCACACGCCTTTCCCGAAGACAGAGACACGGGCCGCTCGGACGAGAATCCGCCCAGGAGGACAGCCACATGCTTGTTCTTCATATCCCGTCATCCCTCTCACGGCGGGCCCGCAACCACGCATTCAGCGATCAGATTGAGTCCGAGTCTCCCGGCAGGTTGCCCCCCAGACGGAAAACGCGGTCGACGCGTCGAACGACTCAAATCAGGAAACGCTTTAAGGCAGAGAATCAGAGAGTTGATTCGCTGGCAAGTGCTTATGATTCCGACAGATTCACTTTCCGCGAAAACGGCCGGAAAAAGCGTGTTGTGAGTCTTTGGAGCAACGGTGGCGCTGTTGTTTCAGACCGTTTGAAGTTCAAGCATCACATGAACTTCAGCTTGCGCTAAAGAAGCTGTCCGAGGAATTCCTGCACGGCATGGCCGGGGCGGAAATTGCCGAGCCGCTTGATTTCCCACTGCAGGCGGATGCCTGAATTTTCAAGCACGCGGGCGCGCACCGTCTCGCCGAGATATTCGAGGTCGTATCCGGTCGCTGTTCCGGTGTTGATCATGAAGTTGCAGTGCATCGGCGACATCTGCGCGCCGCCGATCATCAAACCGCGGCAGCCCGCCTTGTCGATTTCCTTCCAGGCCGAGGTGCCTTCCGGATTCTTGAAGGTCGAGCCGCCGGTCTTCTCGCGGATCGGCTGCACCGTCTCGCGATGCGTCTGGACGGCGTCCATGGCCGCCTTGATCGCCTCCGGGTCTTCCAGAACACCTTCGAAAACGGCGGAGGTGAAGATCAGCCCGGCAGGTGCGGCCGAGTGACGATAGGCATAGCCCATGTCGTCGTTACTGAGGGTGTGGAGATTGCCCTTGCGGTCGAGCGCCCGCACCTCGACGACACGTTCCCGCGTCTCGACGCCATTGGCGCCGGCATTCATCCTCAGCGCCCCGCCGATGGCGCCGGGAATGCCGTGATAGAAATGAAAGCCGCCAATGCCGGCCTCATAAGCGACGGCCGCGACGCGCTTGTCGGGCGTCGCAGCACCGGCCTTGATGACGGTCGGCGAAACCACCTCGGCCTCGCCAAAGCCCTTGGCCGAAAGCCGGATGACGAAACCCGGAATGCCGCCGTCGCGCACCAGGAGGTTGGAGCCGATACCGACGATGGTGAGCGGGATGTCCTCCGGCACGGCGCGCAGGAAGGCAGCCAAATCCTCCTCGTCGGCCGGCTGGAACAGGGCGTCCGCCAGACCGCCGGCGCGGAACCAGGTGATCTTGTCCATCTCGGCATTGGGCGTGATGCGGCCGCGCAGGCCGGCAAGCCGGTCGCCAAGTTTGTCGAGCAGGTCCTGGCCGCGCATCATGAGACGGTACCGCCGAGTTCCCCAGGCAGCGCATAGGCCCATTGGGTGATGTTGCCGGCGCCCAGGAAGATGACGAAGTCGCCCGGTTTCGCCAACGCGCGGATGACGGGCGAAATCGCGGCAGGGGTTTCGACGTAGCGCGCATCGCGATGGCCCCCGGAGCGGATGCGCGACACCAGCGCCTCCGAGGTCACGTCGTCGATCGGCTCCTCGCCCGCCGCATAGACCGGCGCCACCATCACCGTGTCGGCATCGTTGAAACAGACCGAAAATTCGTCGAACAGATCATGCAGCCGGGTGAAGCGGTGCGGCTGCGCAATGGCGATGACGCGGCCCTTGGTGGCGCTGCGCGCCGCTTTCAGCACCGCCGTGATCTCGACCGGGTGGTGGCCGTAATCGTCGAAGATGTCGACGCCGTTCCACGAGCCGGTGTGGGTGAAGCGCCGCTTGACGCCGGCAAAGGACGACAGCCCTTTCTTGATCGCTTCGGCCGACAGGCCGAGTTCATGCGCGACCGCGATTGCGGCGGTGGCGTTGGAGACGTTGTGGCGGCCGGGCATCGGCAGCCGCAGATCAGATATCGTCGTCTGGCCGCCGGTCTTGCGGTCGCGGATCACCACGTCGAATGCCGAGACGGCACCCGCCATGCGGTGGTTGGTGAAACGCACATCGGCCTGCGCGTTCTCGCCATAGGTGATGACGCGGCGGTCCTCAATGCGGCTGACCAGCGCCTGTACTTCCGGATGGTCGGTGCACATCACGCCAAAACCGTAGAACGGCACGTTCTCGACGAATTGCCGGAACGCCTCGCGCACCTTGTCGAAACTGCCATAATGGTCCAGATGCTCGGGATCGATGTTTGTGACGACGGCGATCTCGGCCGGCAGCTTGAGGAAGGTGCCGTCGCTTTCGTCGGCTTCGACCACCATCCACTCGCCATCGCCCATACGGGCATTGGTGCCATAGGCATTGATGATGCCGCCATTGATCACCGTCGGGTCGAGCCCGCCGGCATCGAGCAGCGTCGCCACCATCGACGTGGTTGTGGTCTTGCCATGCGTGCCACCGATCGCGACCGCCTGGCGGAAGCGCATCAGTTCGGCCAGCATCTCGGCCCGGCGCACGATCGGCAGCAGTTTTTCGCGCGCGGCCTTCAGCTCGGGATTGGATTTCTTGATCGCGGTGGAGACGACCACCACTTCGGCCGCGCCGATATTCTCGGCCTTGTGGCCGACAAAGCATTCGATGCCCTTGTCGCGCAGCCGCTGGACATTGGCGCTGTCGGCCTGGTCCGAACCCTGCACCTTGTAGCCGAGATTGTGCAGAACCTCGGCGATGCCGCTCATGCCGATGCCGCCAATGCCGATGAAATGCACAAGGCCGATGGTCTGCGGCATCTTCATCAATGCGTCCCTTTCCTGAAATCCGAAACGGTTTTTCTGGACGCAATAGCCTCTGTGAGATCAGCGAGCAACCGTGCCGCGTTCGGCCGGCCAGCCGACTTCGCTCCGGCAGCCATGGCCGTCAGCCGCTCGGGAGTGTCCATCAGCCCGCCAATGAGAGCCGCGATGCGCTCCGGCGACAGTGACGATTGCGGATGCACCTCGCCGCCGCCCGCCGCGGCAAGGGCGGCTGCGTTCGCCGCCTGATCGTGATCCAGCGCATAGGGATAAGGCACCAGCAGCGCCGGCCGGCCGATGACGGCGATCTCCGAAACCGTCGAGGCGCCGGAGCGCGAGATCACCAGATGCGCCGCGCCCATGCGCTGTGCCATATCGGTGAAGAAGGGCGAGACCTCGACATGGACGCCGAGTGCCGCATAGCCAGCCTTCACCCGCGCCACGTCGTCGGCGCGGGCCTGCTGGGTGATCACCAGCCGCTTGCGCTGCGCCTCCGGCAGAAGTGCGATCGCCGTCGGCATGGCGTCGGAAAAGAACTGCGCGCCCTGGCTGCCGCCGAACACCAGGAGCCTGAACGGATCCGCCCCTTTGGATGCGGTGTAAGGCGTCTTGGCCGCCTCCAGGATTGGCGGCCTGACCGGATTGCCTGTCGTCACCGTCTTGGCGCCTGTGGCACTTTCATCTTGCGGCAGGAAGCCGCCGGCAATGGCATCGACGCGCCCGGACAGCGCCCGGTTGGCGCGGCCCATCACTGCGTTCTGCTCATGGATCAGCGTCGGCAGCTTGCGCCGCGTCGCGGCATAGAGCGGTGGCAAGGTCGGATAACCGCCAAAGCCGACGACCGCATCAGGCTTGATCCTGGCCATGACGGCGGAGGCCTGGCGCACGCCGCGCCAGATCTTCCAGAACGCGCCAAGCAGCGCGACAGGGTTTTTCGAGCCCATCGTCGCCGACTGGATCGGATGGATGGCGGCGGCCGGGAAATGGCCGGCAAAGCGCTCGGCGCGGTCGTCCGTCGCCAGGTGCACGCCCCAGCCGCGCTCGATCAGCTCATGCGCCAGCGCCTCGGCCGGAAACAGATGTCCACCGGTTCCGCCAGCCGCGAGAAGGATCACACCCCGCGCCATATCACTCCGCCGGCAGGGCGCGCTGCGACAGGGCAAAGCCCATCTGCTTGCGCTTTTCCGGTCGCTTGCGGGTCAGCGCCAGCACCATGCCCATCGAGATGGCAATGGCGATCTGCGAGGAGCCGCCATAGGAGATGAAAGGCAGCGTCATGCCCTTGGCCGGCATCAGCTGCAGGTTGACGCACATGTTGATGACCGACTGCAGGCCGAACACGGTGACGAGACCGCCGACGGCGTAGCGGGTGAAATCATCATGTTCCTTCAGCGCCGTGCTGAGGCCGCGCAGCACGATGAAGGCGAAGATCGACATGATGAAGAAGCACATGATCAGCCCGAACTCTTCGCCGGCGACCGAAAAGACGAAGTCGGCATGCGCGTCGGGGATGACGCGCTTGACGGTGCCCTCGCCCGGGCCGACGCCGAACCAGTGGCCGTTGATCAGCGCCTCGCGGCCCATGTCGACCTGGAACGTGTCGCCTTCGCCGGTCAGGAATTTGTCGATGCGCGCGGCGACGTGCGGGAACACCGTATAGGCGGCAAACAGGCCGCCGGCGCCGGTGGCGCCAAGCGCGATGATCCATAGCCAGGGCAGGCCGGCCATGAAGAACATGACGCCCCAGGTGCCGGTCACCAGCATGGTCTGGCCGAGATCGGGCTGCGCCACCAGAAGCGAGATGACCAGGATCAGCAGCAGCATGGCAAACAAATTGCCCGGGATGTCGGGCTGGCGCTTGTGTTCGGCGAACAGCCAGGCGCAGACTATGACGAAGGCGGGTTTCAGAAATTCCGACGGCTGGATCGACAGGCCGACAAACGACACCCAGCGCCGCGCGCCTTTCACCTCGACGCCGATATAGAGCACGGCCACCATCAGCACCAGCATGATGCCCAGGATGATCAGCGCCATGCGCCGGATCTGCCGCGATTCCAGGAAGGACACTGCCAGCATCACGCCGAGCGCCGGCACGGTAAAGATGATCTGCCTGGTGGCAAAGTGGAAACTGTCGAGGCCGATGCGTTCGGCCACCGCCGGGCTTGCCGCAAAGGACAAGACGATGCCAAGCCCCATCAGCGACAGGAACGCCGCCAGGAACCAGCGATCGATCGTCCACCACCAGGTTGCAACCGGGCTTTTGTCGAGACGGCTTTGCATTATCGTGCCCCTCCGATGGGTTTCACGCCCTCGATAGCATTCGCAGCTTGCCTGAAGGCTTCGCCGCGAACTTCGAAATTCTTGAACTGGTCGAAACTGGCGCAGGCCGGCGACAGCAGCACCACCGCCTCGCCGCTGTCATCCTTGGCCGCGTCTTTCGCGGCATGGTCGACCGCGGCGGCCAGCGTGCCCGAGATTTCATAGGGCACGGCTTCGCCGAGGGTCGCCGAGAACGCGGGCGCCGCCTCGCCGATCAGATAGGCCTTGGCGATGCGTGGGAAAAAACCGCGCAGCGGCTCGATGCCGCCTTCCTTGGGCAGTCCGCCGGCGATCCAGTAAATGCGCGAAAAACTCGACAGCGCGGGTGCCGCCGCATCGGCATTGGTCGCCTTGGAATCGTTGACAAACAGCACGTGGTCCTTGCGTCCGACCTGCTCCATGCGATGCGCGAGGCCTGGAAAGCTCTCCAGTCCCGCCTGGATCTCGCCCAGGCTCAAGCCGACCCTGAGGCAGGCGGCAACAGCGGCAAGCGCGTTCTGCGCATTGTGCTGGCCGCGCAACGAACCGATGCCTTCGAGGAAGGCGACGCGGCTGTAGCGGCCATGGACGGCTTCCATCAGATCGGAACCGTCTGCGAAATAACCGTCGGTCAGCGGCAGCCGCTTGGAGATGCGGATCACCTCCCGGCCCGCCCTCTCCAGCCGGTCGGCGATCTGCGCGCACCAGGAATCGTCAACGCCGACGATCGCCGTCTCGCTGCCGGCAACCAGCCGCTCCTTGATCGAAGCGTAATGCTGCATGGTGCCGTGGCGGTCGAGATGGTCGGGCGTCAGGTTGAGCAGGATGCCGGCCGTCGGGTTGATCGAGGGCGCGAGATCGATCTGGTAGGACGAACACTCGACGACATAGTCCCGGTCAGCCTGCGGTGGATCGAGCGTCATGATGGCCCGGCCGATATTGCCGCCCATCTGCGTGTCGCGCCCTGCCGATTTGAGGATATGCGCGGTCAGCGCCGTGGTCGTCGACTTGCCGTTGGTGCCGGTGATAGCGATGAACGGCGCATCAGGCGCGCGCGCAATCCGCTCGCGGCAGAACAATTCGATATCGCCGATCACCTCGACGCCGGAGCCACGCGCCAACTCCACCGTCCAGTGCGGCTTGGGATGCGTCAGCGGCACGCCGGGCGAGAGCACGAAGGCCGAGAATTTCGACCAGTCGGCGCCGCGCAGATCGGCGGTCGCAATGCTTTGGCCAGCGGCCTTGGCGACGCTATCGGGATTGTCGTCCCAGGCGAGCACGTCGGCGCCGCCCTCGATCAGCGCGCGCGCCGTGGCGATCCCCGAGCCACCGAGCCCGAAGAGCGAAACGCGTTTGCCCGAAAAGGATGCGGCGGGTATCAAGCGGGTTCCTATCTCAGCTTGAGGGTCGACAGGCCGACCAGCGCCAGGATGACGGCGATGATCCAGAAGCGGATCACCACCTGGCTTTCGGTCCAGCCGAGCTTTTCGAAATGATGATGGATAGGCGCCATCAGGAAGACGCGCTTGCCGGTCATCTTGAAGTAGCCGACCTGGATGATGACCGACAGGATTTCCACGACGAACAATCCGCCGACGATGACCAGCACGATTTCGTGCTTGGTGGCGACCGCGACCGTACCGATCAGGCCACCCATGGCCAGCGAACCGGTGTCGCCCATGAAGATCGCTGCCGGTGGCGCGTTGAACCAGAGGAAGCCGAGGCCGGCGCCGATGACGGCGCCAAGCACGACAGCCAGCTCGCCGGTGCCGGGCACGAAATGAATCTGCAGATATTCGGCGAACACCGCATTGCCGGAGAGGTAGGCGATGACGCCGAAGGATGCCGCCGCGATCATGATCGGCACGATCGCCAGCCCGTCGAGGCCATCGGTCAAATTCACCGCATTGCCGGCGCCGACAATGACGAAGCAGGAGAACGGCACGAAGAACCAGCCGAGATTGATGATGAATTCCTTGGCGAAGGGGAAAGTCAGCGACGATGAGAACGGCGCCTGGCCATTATGCATGATCGCCCAGGCGGCAATGCCGGCGATGACGAATTCCAGCGCCAGCCGCGCCTTGCCGGAAAAGCCGAGATGCGACTGCTTGGTTACCTTGAGATAGTCGTCGTAAAAGCCGATCGAACCGAAGCCCAGCGTCACCAAGAGCACCACCCAGACATAGATCGAGGAGAGGTTCGCCCATAGAAGCGACGAGCCGACGATGCCGCACAGGATCATCAGCCCGCCCATCGTCGGCGTGCCGGCCTTCTTGAAATGCGTCTGCGGGCCATCGGCGCGGATCGGCTGGCCCTTGCCTTGCCGCAGCCTAAGCGAATTGATGATGGTCGGCCCGAAGATGAAGACGATCAGCGCCGAGGTGATCAGCGCACCGCCGGTGCGGAAAGTTATGTAGCGGAAGACATTGAAGACCGAGACCTTGTCCGCAAAATCGACGAGCAATGTAAACATGCGATTCCGTCCCCCGGACTAGTTCTGTTTCGTGCCTGCGGCTTCCGCCGGATATTTGCCGAGCAAGGCCTCGACCAGCTTTGAAAAGCCTATGCCTTTCGACGATTTGATCATGACCACGTCGCCGGCCTTCAGCGTCGACAACAGCAGCGGCTTCAATTCCTCGGCGCCGGCGCGGTATTCCGTTTTGATCTCGTCGGGCAGGATGTCTGCCAGCGCCCGCATTTCCGGGCCGCCGAGAAAGACCGTGTGCGTGCCGGTCCCGACGATCAGTTCGGCCAGGGCTGCATGCAGCTTGGCCGAATGGTCGCCGAGTTCGAGCATGTCGCCGAGCACGGCGATGCGCCGGCCCTCGCCCGTGACAGGCGTCGCATTGAGCAGCGCCATGGCAGCAGCCATCGAGGCCGGATTGGCGTTGTAGCTCTCGTCGATCAGTGTGATCAGTCCCTTGGGATGGCGCAGCACATGGCGCTTGCCACGGCCGCGTTCGGCGGAGAGATCGGCCAGCGCTTCCGCCACCTTTGCGATGTCGGCTTCAACGAGATGCGCCGCGCCAAGAACGGCGAGCACATTCTGTACCATGTGGCGGCCGGGCGCGCCGATCCGGGCAACGACATCCTGCCCGCCGATCCTGGCGGCAATGTCGGAATGATCGGCATGCAGCTCGCATCTGGTGAGTTTGTAGGTCGAGCGGGCGTTCTCACCGAAGCCAAAGACATGTTCGACGCCGGCGGCCCGCGCCATCTTGTCGAGCAGCTTCCAGCGCGCATCGTCGCGGTTGAGCAAGGCCGCACCGCCGGGCTCGATGCCTTCGAAAATCTCGGCCTTGGCCTTGGCGATCTCGTCGAGATTTCTGAAGAAGCCGAGATGCGCGGCGGCAATCATCGTGACGATGGCCACATGTGGCCGGACCATCTTGACCAGCGGCCGGATCTCGCCGGGATGGTTCATGCCGATCTCGAACACCGCATAGTCGCAATCATCCGGCATCCGCGCCAGCGTCAGCGGCACGCCCCAATGATTGTTGAAGGACTGCGCCGAGGCATGCACTGTGCCGACGGTCGACAGCACATGGCGCAGCGCCTCCTTCGTGGTGGTCTTGCCGGCCGATCCGGTCACCGCGATGATTTTTGCGTTGGAACGGGCGCGGGCGGCAACACCGAGTTTCTCCAGTGCTGCCAGCACATCCTGCACGACGATCATCGGCGCCGTCAGCCGCCCGAGCGACGGCAATTTGACTTCGGCGACGACCAGAACGCCGGCGCCGGCCTTGATCGCCGCGGTCGTGAAGTCATGGCCGTCCATCGCCTCGCCCTTGATGGCGAAGAAGGCGTCGCCCGGCTGCAGGCTGCGGCTGTCGATCGAGATCCCCGAAATTCCCTCCGGCATCGGCCCGAGCGGCCGACCGCCCATGGCGTCGACCAGCGCCTCGGAAGTCCAGAGCACGCTCATGCGGCCCGCTCCCGCAGCGCCGAGCGGACTTCCTCGTGGTCGGAGAAGGGAAACGTCTCGGCGCCGATGGTCTGGCCCTCTTCATGGCCCTTCCCGGCAACGATCAGCGTATCGCCCGCTTTGAGCATGGCGACCGCTTCGTGGATCGCCTTGCGGCGGTCGCCGATTTCAATCGCGCGGGGCGCGGCTGCCAGGATCGCGGCACGGATCGTTTCCGGCACTTCCGAGCGCGGATTGTCGTCGGTGACGATGACGACATCGGCCAGCCGCGTGGCGATTTCGCCCATGATCGGCCGCTTGCCCCGGTCGCGGTCGCCGCCGCAGCCGAACACGACGATGACGCGACCGGTGGTGAACGGGCGCACGGCGGCCAGCACATTTTCCAGCGCATCCGGCTTGTGGGCATAGTCGACATAGACGGGCGCGCCATTGGCGGTGGCGCCGACAAGGTCGAGCCGTCCCGGTGCCCCCTGAAGTTTCTCCAATGCCATCAAAGCTTTGGCGACCGGCGTTCCAGTGGAAATGGCCAGCCCGGCCGAAACCAGGGCATTGGCGATCTGGAAGTCACCTGCGAGCGGCAGGTCGATCTCGTAGAGCACGCCGTCGGCTTCGACCTCGGCGCGCTGGCGGTGGCGCTCGTGCTCGACCCGCTTCAGGCGCAGGAAATCGCCATGGCGGCCGACCGTCAGCACATTGAGCCCCGCGGCCTGCGCAGCCTGGATGGTCGGCGCCGACCACGGATCGTCGGCAAAGATGACCGCCGGCGCGCCTTTCGGCAGCAGCGTGTCGAACAGGCGCAATTTGGCGCGATGGTAGTCCTCGACCGTCGGATGATAGTCCATATGGTCGCGGCCGAGATTGGTGAAACCGCCCGCGGCGAGCTTGACGCCATCGAGACGGCGCTGGTCGAGACCATGGCTGGAAGCCTCCATCGAGGCGTGTGTGACGCCGGCCTCCGCCAATTCCTTGAGCAACTGGTGCAAAGCCACCGGATCGGGCGTGGTCAGCGAACCGTAGTCGTTGCGGCCCGGCGCCACCACGCCGGTGGTGCCAATGGACGCGGCGGCAAAGCCGGCCTGCTCCCAGATCTGCCTGGTGAAGGCGGCGACCGAGGTCTTGCCTGCGGTGCCGGTAACCGCGACCATGGTCTCCGGCTGGCTGCCGAAGAAACGTGCCGCGCTCAGCGCCAGCGCCAGGCGTGGGTCGTCGACGCTGAGCACCGGGACGGACAGGCCGGAAACGGCGCTGGCGTTGCCAACGACAACCGCCGCTGCGCCGCGCTTTGCCGCATCGGCGGCATAGGCCGAACCATCCGCCTTGCTGCCGGCGAGCGCGAAAAAGACCACGCCGGTCTTGACCGTGCGGGAATCCGACGAAATCCCGGTTACCTCCACATCGCGGGAAGATGTTCCCTCGACAGGCAGGATACCGGCTAAATCTCTCAGGTGCATCGAACCCCGTTTATCTCAACAAAATGGCGCGCAGTTGCCGGCGCGCCCTAAGAATCACTGATAGGAAACCAGCGTTGCGCCATTTTCATGGCTGAAATCTGGCTTCACGCCAAGCATGGCGGCTGCCCGCCTGATGATGTTTCCGGCCATGACACCCGCATTGTTGGCGGCAACGTCGGTCATCCCGGGCTTTTCCGGGTGCGGAGCGTCAGCGATCGTAAACACCAGATATTGCGGATCGTCCATCGGGAAGGCAGCGACGAAGGTGTTGAAATTCAGTTCCTTCGAGTAGCGGCCATTGATCACCTTCTCGGCGGTTCCGGTCTTGCCGCCAACGCGGTAGCCGGGGGCCCTGGCGTTTCTGGCCGAGCCTTTCTCGGCATTGAGCGTGTAGAGGTAGCGCATGCCCTCCACAGTCTTTTCGCTGACCACTCTCTTGGCCACCGCCATGGCATCCTGCTCGCTGCGGACCAGGAAAGTCGGCGGGATCAAATAGCCCTGCATCAGCGCCGCGCAGCCGACGGCCGCCTGCAGCGGCGTCGTCGACACGCCATGGCCGAAGGCGATGGTGAAGGAGTTGACCTGCTTCCAGACCTTCGGTTCGGTCGGGCGGGCGACTTCAGGCAGTTCGGTCTGCATCCTGTCCAGAAGGCCAAGGCGATGCAGGAATTCGCGGTGCCCCTCGATGCCGACCATTTCGGCCTCACGGGCCGATCCGATATTGGAGGAGTAAAGGAACACCTCCGGCAATGACAGCACGCGGTTCTTGCCATGGAAATCGTGGATGGCCTGATGGCCGACCCGGATTGGGTGCGAGGCGTCGAAACGGCTGTTCATGTTCGCCTTGCCGGAATCGAGCGCCATGGCCGAGGTGAAGCTCTTGAAGGTCGAGCCCATCTCGTAGAGGCCGGCCGACATGCGGTTCAGCCGATCCTTGTCCTGCGCATTGAAGGGATTGTTCGGATCGAAATCCGGCACCGAGGCCATCGCCACCACTTCGCCGGTCTTGATGTTGAGCACGACGGCGCCGGCGCCCATGGCCCGATAGCGCTCGAGGCCGGCGGCAATCTCGTCGCGCACCACATGCTGGACGCGCAAGTCGATCGACAGCTGAACCGGCTTCAGATCCTTGGCGATCGCAAGGCCTGAGGCCTGCAGGTCGCTTAAGCCCTGCTCGTCAATGTATTTCTCCATGCCGGAGATGCCCTGATTGTCGATGTTGGTGAGGCCGACAATGTAGGACGAGGTCACGCCGGCCGGATAGAAGCGGCGCTTTTCGGTGCGAAAGCCGATTCCGGGAATGCCGAGCTGCATGATGTCGGCCTGCTGCTTGGGCGTCAGCTGCCGCTGCAGCCAGACGAAGCCGGCGCCGCTCTTCAGCTTGTGATAGGTCTGCTCGGGGTCGATGTCGGGCAGAATGGTCGACAGCTTTTCGATCGCCTCGTCGGCATCGACGATGCGGCGCGGCTCGGCAAACAGCGATGCCGTCTTGATGTCGGTCGCCAGCACCTCGCCGTTGCGGTCGACGATGTCGGGACGCGACGCCGTCACCCGGCTTTGCGGCCCATTCGACATGTCGGGGGACTGGAAACCGAGATAGACCAGCCGCCCGGCGATGGTCGAATAGATGCCGAAGAACACCGCCATCGTCATCACGATGCGGGTCTTGGCCTTGCCACCGGTCGCCTTGCGCGCGCCTTCGACCACGATGGAGCCGTCCTCGCCGGTCCGTGCGCGGCGCTTCAGCAATTTGCCGACCGACGGAAGTTTGGCGCGCATTGGAAATCCAGCGATCATTGGACGATGGCTCCGGTGACCACGGGATCCTTGTCGGCTGGTCCTTTGCCGGAATTGTCGGCCATGCCGCCAAGCCGTTGCGACGACAGGTCCTCGATGTTGAGCGGTTTTGCCGGCAGGTCGTCGAGCCCGACGATCTGCCGCGCATTGACCGGCTCGAGTGCGAGCTGCGATTTGTAGATTTCAGCCAGCTTCTGCAGGCGCGACGGCTGGGTCAGCAGGCTCCAGTCGGCCTTGAGCAGGTCGATCGTGTCCTCCTCATAGCGGATCTGCGCCTCGATCTTCTGCACCGAAGCCAGCTGTTCCTCGGCCTCGCGCTTGGCCTTGTAGGTCAGGGCCGCGGCCGAGACCATGACGGCGATCAGGACTATGTCGCTGGTTCGAAACACGTATTCACCTCTCTCGCGGCGCCTGGATGCCGGGAAGCTTTGGAAGGCCGAAAATGGTGAGATCACCGGCGCGCGCCGGCGCCTCGGTGCGGATGGCGGTACGCAGCCTGGCCGAGCGCGCCCGCGGATTGGCAGCGACCTCGGCATCGCCTGCCGTCACGCCGCCACCAGCCTTGCGGAAGGTCGCAGTGCGCGCGTGCGCCTCGGGCAAATGACGTGAGCCGGTGGCGACGTCGGCGCGGTCGGCGATGAAGCGCTTGACGATGCGGTCTTCCAGCGAATGGAACGTCACCACCGCAAGCCGCCCGCCGGGCTTCAATACCCGCTCGGATGCCATTAGGGCTTTGGCCAATTCGCCCAGCTCGTCATTGACAAGAATGCGCAGCGCCTGGAAGACGCGGGTGGCCGGATGAATCTTGTCCTTCGGCGCGCGGCCGATATGCGTTTCGATGGCGTCGGCGAGATCGAGCGTGCGCTCGAACGGACGTTTTTCGCGGCGTGACTCGATCATGCGGGCAATGCGGCCGGCATTCCGCTCTTCGCCGAGGAAGCCGAAGATGCGGGCAAGGTCGCCTATCTTGAACGAATTGACGACGTCGGCAGCACTCAAGCCCGCCTGCGCCATGCGCATGTCGAGCGGCCCGTCGGTGCGGAACGAAAAGCCGCGCTCGGGCTGGTCGACCTGCATGGAGGAAATGCCGATGTCGAGGACAACGCCGTCGGCGCTTTCGACCTGCTCGTCCAGCGTCGAAAATGGCGCCTGCACCAGCCTTAGCCTGCCGCCGGATTGCTGTTCCAGGCCGCGCCCGGCGGCAATCGCATCGGGATCGCGATCGATCGCCACCACCGAGGCGCCGCTCGCCAGGATCGCCTTGGTGTAGCCGCCGGCGCCAAACGTGCCGTCGACGATCACATCGCCGGCTTTGGGTGAGAGCGCCTCCAGCACTTCGGCGAGGAGGACCGGAATGTGGCGGACCGGTCCGCCAACGGCGCTAAGATCATCGCCGTGATCCGCCATCATTCCGGCCGCTCCCCAGCCTTGGCCTCGTGAGCCTTCGTCCCCTGCCGAAGCTGCAAAAGCCGAGCGCGCGCCTGCGCCCCATAGGCGGCCAGCCGTCCAGGCTCCCAAACTTGAAAGAAATTGCCACGGCCGACAAAGGCCACTTCGCTCGTGATGCCCGTATGCTCGCGAATGAAATCGCTCATCGTGATGCGGCCATCCTGATCGAGCTTCAGGAACGTCCCGTCGCCATGGCAGAAGAACGACATATCGTCCGCCGTCTGCAAAAAAGGGTCTTCCAGCGCGATGCGCTGCTCGTAGCGGTCGAGCAGATCGAGCCCGCCGACATCCATCGCAGGCACGTCCAGGCCGCGCAGCGCATAGAGTTCCGAATAGCCGCGCTTCTGCACGACCGCGCGGAAATGCGCCGGAACGGAGACCCGCCCCTTCGCATCGATCCTGTTCACCGCGCTTGACAGAAACCGGTCCATGACACGCTGCAGCCGCTTCCGCCGCCGCACCCCTCTCCATGTATTCGTCCGCGCCGAAGCGCGTCCCCTGCCGAAAATCCGCTTCGCTCCCAGCGGCAAAACGCCGCAAACGCACAGCCGCCGCGGCTGCCCGATTGGCGTACGCTTTACCCTGACGCGGAACGAAGGCTTTGGTATCGAAATGGGATATCATGGGGCACTATGGGCGTCAACGGGAACAGGCTTCACAAACGCGCGCGCCACAACCGGTGAAAGCAGCTCTGACAACACTCCCGTCTTTATCTCCCATTAAGCCTAACGAACCGTTTAGAGCGGGCTGGCCCAAGCGGAAGCGGCTTGCCGCGCATCACTGCCGCGAATAGCGTCGTCAGTCTTTTCGCTGAGCAACAAGGTCAGAAATCCATGTCCGAAACAGCCAGGTCCCGCGCGGCCTCCCTTGCCCATCTGCGTCGCGACGGACTTGTCAAAGGCGACCCCATCCCATTGCCGCTGACCATGGCCGCTATTTTCCACAACCCGGGCGACGGCGCCGGCTACAGTCAGTACGGCCGTTACAGCAACGCCACCTGGGATGCGGTCGAGCACATGCTGGCGCATCTGGAAGACGCGCCATGCGTCGGCTTCCCCTCAGGAATGGCGGCAATCTCGGCGGTGTTTTTCGGCCTGTTGAAATCCGGCGACCGCGTGCTTTTGCCTTCGGACGGCTACCATGCCACACGCGCGCTGGCCGAACGTTTCCTCAAGCCCTTCGGCGTCGCCTATGATCTGCGGCCGACAGCTACATTCCTCGACGGCGGCTTCGACGGCTACCGCCTTGTCTACGTTGAAACCCCGTCAAATCCGCGATTGGACATTTGCGACATCACAGCCGTCACCGAGGCCGCGCACCAAGCGGGCGCGATCGTCGTCGTCGACAACACCACGATGACGCCGTTCGGCCAGCGTCCGCTCGATCTCGGCGCCGACATCATCGTTGCTGCCGACACCAAGGCGGCCAACGGGCATTCCGACGTGCTGTTCGGCCATGTCGCCAGCCGCAATCCAGATATCATCGCGGCCGTCACCGGCTGGCGCGAGACCGCGGGCGGCATTCCCGGCCCGTTCGAGGCTTGGCTGGTGCATCGCGGCCTGGAGACGCTGGGCGTACGCTTCGACCGCATGTGTTCTTCTGCCGAGGTGATCGTGAAGCGCCTGAAAGACCATCGCGCCGTTAGCGGCTTGCGCTACCCCGGGCTGGAGGGCGACCCGTCGCACAACCTCGCCCGGGCGCAGATGGAGCGCTTCGGCTTCCTCGTGTCCTTCGAACTCCTCTCCCAGGAAAAGGCCGAGGATTTCATCAACAACTGCACGCTGATGCAGGCGGCAACGTCGTTCGGGGGTGTCCACACCTCCGCCGAGCGGCGGGCCAAGCGAGGAGATTCGGTTCCGCCCGGCTTCGTGCGCCTGTCGGTGGGCTGCGAGCCGGTGGAAGAACTCTGGCAGGCGATCGAGGCATCGCTGGACAAGATCGGCGTCTGAACTGGTGGATTAGGTCACCAAGTCGTCGGCGCCAATATCGCGCCTGCCGTGCAAAACGCGGACGATCTCGATCGCGTCTTCGCCCATGCGATACAGAGTGACATATTCGCCGACGATCAGATGACGAATGCCGGGCGCGATATCATCGCGCGGCGCACCTGAGAACGGGTGCAAGGTGAGCAGTGTCTAGCGCCTCTCCAAAGCGTCCACAAGGCGCATGGCTCCCTTTGGGCTATGTTCCGCAATGTAGTCACCGATGCCTTCGACATCTGATATCGCCTGAGGAAGCAGCCGATATTTCACTCTTCCGAGCCTGCAGCTTCCGACATCCTCTGATATTTGGCTCGCAGCCGGTCCATGAAGGGCTGGCCGTCCACCGCCGGTCCGCTGTCGATCCCCTCCTGAATCAGCCTGCGCAATTCCTCGACCGTGTAGCCGAGAAGATCGCGGCGGTCTTTCCATTGCCGCAGCGCATCACGGATGACTTCGCTGGCCGAGGCATATTCGCCGGCGGCCACGACATCGTCGACCGCCGCCGCCAGTTCCGGCGAAAGCGTGATGCTGCGTTTGTCGACGTGACCTATGATGCGCTCCTGATCAAACCATGACAATCATGGTACGATTAAATCGTACCAGCTTCAAGGATGCGTTTGTCTCGACCCCAGCATGCGTACTTGATTCAATCGCTCAAGCACCTGAATCGCCAGCTGCGCCCGAAGGCGCAGACTGCTGATCCAAAGGATTAGTCGCGATATGGGGGAGAAATTGCCAGCTGGCCTGTAAGCCGGGTTTTGTATGGCCCTCGCCCCTTTCGGGGCGAGAACGTGGCGGCCATTCATCTTGGGCGCATGTTGCCATGCGCCTCACGCAACCTACCCGGACGGTGAGCCGGAAACAGCCCTCGAAGGTTTCCCCTCGCACCGTCCCTATTCGGTCTTGCTCCCGGTGGGGTTTACCGTGCCGCTCCTGTTGCCAGTCGCGCGGTGGGCTCTTACCCCACCCTTTCACCCTTGCCCCGATAAATCGTGGCGGTTTGCTTTCTGTGGCACTTTCCCTGGGGTCGCCCCCGCCGGCCATTAACCGGCACCGTGTCTCCATGGAGCCCGGACTTTCCTCACCCGCAGCCTTTCGGCTTTGCGGGTGCGGCCGCCCGGCCAGCTGGCAGAGCGTATAAAGGGGTTCACGTTCCAAAACGCAAATGAAAAAGCAGACTTATGCCGGCGATCCCAATGCCGCCAACTGCACCTTGACCTTGCCGCAATAGGCCGCCGACACCGGGTTCATCCGCGTCGCGGCATGGCCGGCATTGTATTTCAGGATCGTGCCGCAGGTGGTGCCGCCGCCGAGATTGCGCGCCATGGCAAGGTACTTCATGCCGTATTTGATGTTGGTGTCGGGATCGAACAGACCCTTGGCCGAGCCGCTATACCCCATCATCCGCGCCGTTGCCGGCTTGATCTGCATCAGGCCGATTTCACCCGCGCTGCCGACGATGTTCGGCCGGTAGTTGCTCTCGATCTTAATGACCGCCTGGGCCAGCGACACCGGCACGCCTTCGGCCGCAGCATAGCGGGCAATGATTGCCGAATACTGGCCGCCAAGCGCGGCTGCCGCAGTCGACTCCGCAGCGGTGCTTGGGCGGATCGATGCGGTCGTCGTCAGGTCGACGCTCTTCCTGTTGCGCTTAAAATGCCTCTTGGCCGTGGCTTTTCTGGCCTTCACCACGGCTGCTTTGCGCACTTTCGCGGTGGTTGCCCTTTTTGCTTTCGGGTTTGCCTTCGTCATGGTGGCCTTGGCGGGTGCGGCGATGAAGCCCTGGTCTGCCCTCTGGCTCACTGGTGCGGCATCGGCCGTGCTGAAGGCAAAAGTCATTACTCCGGCAGCAATAGCTGCCGTTACAACGGTCAATTTCTGCATGTGGTCCTGTTCTGTTTGGCCGCGCGAAGATCTTCACGCAGCAACGCCTAATCAATATCGGAGCATCCGGGGGGCTGGAGGTCCGATAACTTGCACGAACTGCCTTTGAGGGCGGAATTTGTGTCGAACAAGGCGAGGCAATTCACTTTCAGTGACAGGCTGTAACTTGGATATCAGGAAAAGATTATTTAGACGCAACTGACCTAAGGGAAGTCAGCAGGCTTTGCAGCGTGCTAGACGTAGAGCCGTCGGCGACGCCATCCACCAGGCGTGGTCGGAAATGCCGCTGAAAAGCTTCGACGACGATTTCGGTCTGGCGGTCGAAGACACCTGATATCTCGACGCCATAGCCATAGAGCGCCAGCATCGACTGCAGTGCCTCGACCTCGGCGCCGGTATCGCCGGCTTTCAGCACCGCGCCGCGCCGGACCGGCGCCGCAGGCACGAGATGGCCGACCCCGGCCGCAAACAGCGCCTTCCAGGGGAATTTCTCGCCCGGGTCGATCTTGCGCCCCGGCGCGATGTCGGAATGGGCAAGCACCCTTTGCGCCGTAATGGAATGGCGTTCGATGACACCAAGGCAAAGACCGATCACCGCTTCCACCTGCCGCTTGGGAAAGGCCGAATAGCCGAGCGAATGGCCGGGATTGACGATTTCGATGCCGACCGAACAGGAGTTGATGTCGCGACGACCGAACCAGGAACTTGCACCGGCGTGCCAGGCGCGGTCGCTTTCGCGCACCATCTGGATGATGCGACCGTTCTCATGGACGAGGTAGTGGGACGAGACTTCGCTTGCGGGGTCGCACAGCCAGGCTTCCGCGGCAGCACCCGTCGCCATGCCGGTATAGTGCAGCACGATCATGTCGGGCCTGAGCGTTTCGCGCCGCGGGCCGAAATTCGGCGATACCCTGACCTCCGCGCTTGGCTCGTCGGGCGAGAAGCCGGTCATGCGTGCCTGAGGCCCCGCTCGATCATTTCATAGGCCGCGTTGATCGCCGCGACTCTGGTCGTTGCAATCTTGATGAATTCCTGCGGCAGGCCGCGCGCGATCAGCCGGTCCGGATGATTGTCGGAGACCAGCTTGCGGTACCGCTTCCTGACCTCCTCGAACGGCTTGCCGCGCTCAATGCCGAGCACGATATAGGGATCGCCGGCCCCGAGATTGACGTGCCTGGCCATAATGGCCTCGTAGTGCACCTCGTCGATGCGGAAAATCTCGGCAATACGGTGCAGGAAAATCCCTTCGCGCTCATGCACCAGCCCGTCCGCCTTGGCGATATGGAACAGACCGTCGAGTATGTCTTCCAGCATGACGCAGTTCGAATGGCCCGAGCCGCACATCTGCGCCATACTCTCGGCATAGGTCTCGAACCCGGCGACGTCGCGCTTGGCCAGATCGTAAAGCCGCGCCACATTGCGGGTCTGTTCTCGCGGCACCTCGAATATTTCCTGGAACGCGCGAACCTCGTCCTGGGTGACGATGCCATCGGCCTTGGCCATCTTGGCTGACAGCGCAATCATCGCCACAGAGAAGGCGACACGCCGGCGCAGATCAGCGTCACCGGAGAAAACCGTGCGCACGGCCTCGACCACATCGGCTACGCCGGACGTGGCTGAAGATGAAACGCGGGTGATGAAGTCGCCGAGGCGATCCCAAATCGACATGAGCGCTTATTAGGGCCGCCGGCCATTGCTATCAAGCCAAGACAGCGCCGCAGAGTGGATCGATTTACGCAAGCAACCGACGCGCCAGATCCCAAACCGTAGGAAAGAGCCGGTTCAAGGCCCTTGAGCCCCCGAATCGCCTAAACGCAGGAAGGCCGGCGCGAAGCCGGCCTCCTCTCTCGTCACGTCAAAGTGACCGAGACTGCTGCTACTGCGCGGGGGCAGGAGCAGGTGTTGCCGGAGCCGGTTCTGCAGGCTTCGGTGCATCCGGCGTCGCCGGCTTCATGGGCTCGGCGGCTGGCGGATTGGTGCTCTGGGTGGTGGTGTTATCCGTACCGCTGTCGCTGCAGGCGGCAACGCCGAACAGGGCCAGGGCGGAAACGGAAGCAAGAATCAGCTTTTTCATGACATCTCTCCTTCAACACACGCTCACGTTGCGGTGAACGGTCGAAGGCAAAATGCATCAAACGGTCATGAGTTTCGTAACGTTGCGTTTCCTGATGTAACATCCGCGCACTACCGATTGCGGGCCGGGCGATGCCGAACTAACAGTCTGGACCCAAATGCAATGCCGGAGTTCTGCGTGGACAAGAAATGGGATTTTTGGATCGACCGCGGCGGCACCTTCACCGACGTGATCGGACGTGATCCGCAAGGCGGTTTGCATCCCAGGAAATTCCTGTCGGAAAATCCCGAAGCCTATCCCGATGCGGCCCTGGCCGGCATCCGCGAGCTTTTGGGGCTGAAATCCGGCACCGCTATTCCTCCGGGCCTGGTCGGTGACGTCAAGATGGGTACCACCGTTGCCACGAATGCGCTGCTGGAGCGCAAGGGCGACCGTGTGCTTTTGCTCATCACCAAGGGCTTTCGCGATGCGCTGAAGATCGCCTATCAGGCCCGGCCGGACATCTTCGCCAAGGAGATCATCCTTCCGGAACAGCTCTACGAGCGGGTCATCGAGATCGACGAACGCGTGCGCGCCAATGGCGAGGTCGAGCGCTTGCTCGACATCGCCGCCTGCCGCCCCGCCATCGAACAGGCGAAGGCTGACGGCATCGATGCGGTGGCCATCGTCTTCATGCATGCCTGGAAATATCCCGACCACGAGAAGGCGGTGGCGAAAGTCTGCCGCAAGATCGGGTTCAGCCAAGTCTCGGTCAGCCATGAGGTCTCGCCGCTGATCAAGCTGGTCGGCCGCGGCGACACCACCGTGGTCGATGCTTATCTGTCGCCGATCCTGTCGCGCTATGTGCAAAGGGTGGCGGGAGAACTGGGCGCGATGCCAATCTCCCCACTTGTGGAGGGTGAGGAGCGGTCGGCCAAAGGCCGAGAAAAAGCCGACGATTTGGCTTTTTCAGCGACGAACGCCCGGAGCCATAGCGAAGGGCAGTCGGCAAAGCCGACAGAGGGGGTTCTCTCAGGAGGCACCACCAAAGCGTCGAGCACTGCCGCGGCGACCCCACCCGGCGGCTCCGCCGCCACCCTCCCCTCGAGGGGGAGGGAAAACCCTCGCCTGATGTTCATGATGTCGTCGGGCGGGCTCACCGCCGCCGACATGTTTCAGGGCAAGGACGCGCTGCTGTCCGGCCCGGCCGGCGGTGTCGTCGGCATGGTCGAAACGGCGAAACTCGCCGGTTTCGAGAAAGTCATCGGCTTCGACATGGGCGGCACCTCCACCGATGTCGCCCATTTTGACGGCGAGTATGAGCGCGCTTTCGACACCGAGGTTGCCGGCGTGCGCATCCGTGCGCCGATGATGCGCATCCATACCGTCGCTGCCGGCGGCGGCTCGATCCTGCATTACGAAGCCGGCCGCTTCCGCGCCGGGCCGGATTCCGCCGGCGCCAATCCCGGCCCCGCCGCCTACCGGCGCGGCGGCCCGCTTGCCGTCACCGACGCCAATGTCATGCTGGGCAAGCTGCAGCCCGATTTCTTCCCGGCGATTTTCGGACCCGGCCAGGACCAGCCGCTGGACGTCGCCGCCGTGCGTAAAAAATTCGCTGCGCTCGCCGCCGAAATCGGCGACGGCCGCACGCCGGAAGCCGTCGCCGAAGGCTTCGTTACCATCGCGGTGGAAAACATGGCCAATGCCATCAAGAAGATCTCCGTGCAGCGCGGCTACGACGTCACCGAATATCTCTTGAACTGTTTTGGCGGCGCCGGCGGCCAGCATGCCTGC
Source organism: Mesorhizobium sp. M0016 (assembly GCF_040324035.1). Lineage (NCBI taxonomy): Bacteria > Pseudomonadati > Pseudomonadota > Alphaproteobacteria > Hyphomicrobiales > Phyllobacteriaceae > Mesorhizobium > Mesorhizobium sp. M0016. Next base: position 57,257 of record NZ_JAMYVM010000026.1, read on the forward strand.
CTGGTTGCCGACGCGCTCGGCATGGAGGCGGTACTGATCCACCCCTTTTCCGGTCTGCTCTCAGCCTATGGTATCGGGCTGTCGTCGGTTTTCGCGTCGCGCCAGCAGGCACTCCTGAAGCCGCTTGCCGAAGAATCCAGGACCGAGATCGCCAGCCTCATCGGCACGTTGAAAAAAGCCGTCATCGCCGAATTGGCAGCGCAAGGCATTGCGCAGGACAAGGTTGCCGCAAAGCCGGTGCTGCACATCCGCTATGACGGCACCGACACCACGCTGCCGGTGAATTTTGAGCAGGACTCGATCTTCCAGGCCAGGCGCGATTTCGAGATCGCCCACAAGGCGCAGTTCGGTTTCGTCTATGACGACAAGCCGATGATCGTCGAGACGCTCAGTGTCGAAGGCAGCGAAATCGCCGAGACCAGGGCCGAGGCCGTTGCGCCGGCCGGACCGGCACGGGTTGAAGCCGGCGCTTCCGGAACGCGGCGCATCTACACCGAGGGCCGGTGGCACGAAGCCGGCATCCATCGTCGCGAAAATCTGCGCCCATCCAACCTGGTCGCAGGCCCCGCTTTGATCATCGAGCCGAACCAGACCATCGTCGTCGAGCCGGGCTGGCGGGCCGAAATCACCAACCTCAATCACGTCGTCATCCGCCGCACCGAACGGAAAGTTCGCACGGCTGCCCTCGGTACCGAAGCCGATCCGGTGATGCTGGAGGTCTTCAACAACCTCTTCATGTCGATCGCCGAACAGATGGGCGTTACGCTGCAGAACACCGCCTATTCCGTCAACATCAAGGAAAGGCTGGATTTCTCCTGCGCCGTCTTCGACCGCCACGGCGCGCTGGTCGCCAACGCGCCGCACATGCCGGTGCATCTCGGCTCAATGGACCGCTCGGTCGAAACCATCATCCGGCTGAACTCCGGCGACATCCACCCCGGCGACGTCTTTGCGCTGAACGCACCTTACAATGGCGGCACGCATCTGCCCGACATCACCGTGGTGACGCCGGTCTTTTCCCTCCCCCTCGAGGGGAGGGTGGCCGCGCAGCGGCCGGGTGGGGTCCTCTCAGAAGGCACCGCAAGGGCGTCGAGCACTGCCGCAGCGACCCCCTCCGGCGGCTCCGCCGCCACCTCCCCTTCAAGGGGGGAGGAAATCCTGTTCTGGGCGGCCTCACGCGGCCATCATGCCGACATTGGCGGCACGGCACCTGGCTCGATGACACCACTTGCCACCACGGTCGACGAGGAAGGCGTGCTGTTCGACAATTTCCGCGTCGTCGATCGCGGAAAATTCCGCGAGGCGGAGCTGCAAACGCTGCTCACCGACCACCCCTACCCCGCCCGCAACCCGCACCAGAACATCGCCGACCTAAAGGCGCAGATCGCCGCCAATGAAAAGGGCGTGGCGGAACTGCGCAAAATGGTCTCCCATTTCGGCCTCGATGTCGTCGAGGCCTATATGGGCCATGTCCAGGACAATGCCGCCGAAAGCGTGCGCCGCGTGCTGGAAAGGCTGCCTGACAGCTCGCAGTATGAATACCCGACCGACACCGGCCAGGTGATCAAGGTGAAGATCACGGTCGACCGGCAAAAGAGCGAAGCGACCGTCGACTTCACCGGCACCTCGCCTGTCATGAAGAACAATTTCAACGCGCCCGAGCCCGTCGCCCGCGCCGCCGTGCTCTATGCCTTCCGCGTCATGGTCGAGGACATGATCCCGATGAATGCCGGGTGCCTCAGGCCCATCAACATCATCATCCCCGACGGCTCGATGCTGAAGCCGGCCTACCCCGCAGCAGTCGTCGCCGGCAATGTCGAGACCTCGCAGCATGTCACCAACGCGCTGTTCGGAGCCATGGGCGCCATGGCCAATGCGCAAGGCACGATGAACAACCTGACCTTCGGCAACAAGCAGTACCAGTATTACGAGACGATCTGCTCCGGTTCGCCGGCCGGACAGATGAACTCCGGCCGCGGCTTTGCCGGCACATCCGGCGTCCACACCCACATGACCAATTCGCGCCTGACCGACCCGGAGGTGCTGGAATTGCGCTTTCCCGTGCTGCTCGAGGATTTTCACATTCGCGAAGGCTCCGGCGGCAAAGGCAAATGGGATGCCGGTGACGGCACCAGGCGGACGATCCGTTTCCTCGAAAAGATGGAATGCGCCATCCTGTCCTCGCACCGCAACCGCCCGCCGCAAGGCCTTGATGGCGGCGGTGACGGCGAGGTCGGCTCGACCAAGGTCCGCCGCCAGGACGGCAGCGTCGAGACGCTGAAGGCCTGCGACCAGACCGTGCTCGACGCCGGCGACGCCGTCATCCTGACGACGCCGACGCCGGGCGGGTTTGGCAAGGCCTGAACTCGCGTCAACAGGCTGTCACCCGCCTGTCATGCCCCTGAGTTACCCGCTTGCGGCAAAGCAAATGGGGAATCACTTTGCCATGACGGACGTCTCCTCGGATCTCGTTTTTCGCCGCGGCAAGGAAGTTGGAAAAGCCGTCTACCAGAACCGCCCGCTTTCGCAGGCCGGCCTTTCCGAACGACTGTTTGCGCTGCTGTTTTCCGGCCTTGTCTATCCGCAGATCTGGGAAGACCCTGAAGTCGACATGGAGGCCATGCAGCTTGGCCAGGGCCACCGCCTCGTCACCATAGCGTCGGGCGGCTGCAACATCCTCGCCTACCTCACCCGCTCGCCTGAACGCGTCGATGCGGTCGACCTCAACGCCGCCCACATCGCCTTGAACCGGATGAAGCTGGAGGCGGTGCGGCATCTGCCCTCGCAGGGCGATCTGTTCCGTTTCTTCGGCGCCGCCGACACCAACCACAATTCGCAAGCCTATGACCGCTTCATCGCGCCGCATCTCGACCCGGTCAGCCGCCACTATTGGGAGCGTCGCAGCTGGCGCGGCCGCCGGCGCATCACCGTCTTCGACCGCAATTTCTACCAGACCGGCCTGCTCGGCCTGTTCATCGCCATGGGCCACCGCATCGCCAAATTCTTCGGCGTCGATCCCGCCGGTATCATGGCGTCGAAGAGCCTCGCCGACCAGCGCCGCTTCTTCAACGAAGAGCTGGCGCCGGTCTTCGACAAGAAGCTGTTGCGCTGGGCTACCTCGCGCAAGGCTTCGCTGTTCGGCCTCGGCATTCCGCCGGCGCAGTACGATTCGCTGATCACCTCGGGCGATGGTTCGATGGCCAGCGTGCTGAAGGCCCGGCTGGAAAAGCTCGCTTGCGATTTTCCGCTGAAGAACAACTACTTCGCTTGGCAAGCCTTCGCCCGTCGCTATCCCAATCCGGGTGAGGCCGCCCTGCCCGCCTATCTAGAAGAGGCCAACTACAAGGCGATCCGCAACAATGTCGATCGCGTCGGCATCCACCACGCCAATCTGATCGAATTTCTGGCCGGCAAGGACGCAGGCACCGTCGACCGTTTCGTCCTGCTCGACGCGCAGGACTGGATGACGGACGACCAGCTCAATGCCCTTTGGTCGGAGATCACCCGCACCGCCTCGGTCGGCGCCCGAGTCATCTTCCGTACCGCCGCCGAGCCCAGCCTGCTGCCGGGCCGCGTCTCGATCTCGCTGCTCGACCAGTGGACCTACGAGGACGAGGCCTCGCGCGACTGTTCGGCCCGCGACCGCTCTGCGATTTATGGCGGCTTCCACCTCTATGTGAAGCGCGCGGCATGAGCGCGAGCGGGCTGCCGGCCGATCATGCCGAACTGATGGACGGCGTCTACCGCTGGCAGCGCCACATCTACGACCTGACCCGCAAATACTATCTGCTTGGCCGCGACCAGATGATAGTCGGGCTGGATGTGCCGGCGAATGGCAGAGTGCTCGAACTTGGCTGCGGCACCGGCCGCAACATCGCGCTTGTAGCCCGCCGCTATCCCGACGCCCGCCTCTACGGCCTCGACATCTCGGCCGAGATGCTGGAGACGGCGAGCAAGGCGATCGGCCGCGACGGCCTGTCCGGCCGCGCCGTGCTGGCGCGCGGCGACGCCACCGATTTCGACGCCAAGACGCTGTTCGGCGTCGAGCGCTTCGACCGCATCTTCGTGTCCTATTCGCTGTCGATGATCCCCGGTTGGGAAAAGACGGTTTCGGCAGCCCTTGCGGCACTCGCGCCCGGCGGCTCGCTGCATGTCGTCGATTTCGGCCAGCAGGAAGGCTTGCCCAACTGGTTCCGGACATTGCTGCGCGGCTGGCTCAAGAAATTCCATGTCACGCCGCGTGAATCATTGCGCGAAGTCTTGGAATCGGAGTCTCGGCGAACCGGCGCAAGCTTCCGTTTCCGTACGCTTTATCGCGGCTATGCCTGGCTGGCGGTCGTCAAGATCGCGCACTCTTACCTCCCCTCGATGGGGGAGGTCGCGCCGAAGGCGCGGGTGGGGGTGAAGTGCCAGGCACCCTGCCCCGGCGCTACGCGCCGACCCTCCCCATCAAGGGGAGGGTAAAGGGAGCTAGCGCAGTGCCTTCATCAGCGCGCCGACCATCACCTGCGGCCGGTAGCCGAGCTTGGCCGGCGTCAACCCCAGCCGCACCACCACCAGTCGCTCCGACCGGATGATGGCGACCGTCTGGCCGTCATGGCCCTCCATCCAGTAGGTATCGTTGGGCAGGCCGGCGGCGACGCCGGCGCCGGGATTTCCTTCGTCCCCCGGGGCTTCGATCCAAAGTTGCCCCTTGCCGTAGACTTTCGAGGCCGGTGCCGGTTCGCACATCCAGTCGACGAAACCGGCCGGCAGGATCTGGTTGCCGTTCCAGACGCCGCCCTGCAGCAGGAATTGGCCGAACCGCGCCCAGTCATGCCCCGTGGCATAGAGGTAGGATGAGCCGACAAAGGTACCCTCCTCGTCGGTTTCGAGCACCGCGCTTTGCATGCCGAGCGGCCCGAACAGCGCTGCCCTTGGCCACATCAGCGCCTTGTCCTTGTCGCCGATAGCATCCTGCCACAGCCGCGACAGCATCACCGCCGTGCCGCTCGAATAGGAAAAGACCTTGCCGACGTCGCCGGTCAGCGGCTTGGCCTCGGCGAAGCCCGCCATATCCGGTTCGAGGTAGAGCATGCGCGTCACATCGGCAACGTCGCCATAATCCTCGTTGAACTCGAGTCCGCTCGACATCGCCATCATATCGGCAAGGCTGATGGCGGCGCGGCCGTCCGCCTTCCATGAGCCGAACAGGCCCTGATTGGTCACCGCCATCTTGCCGTCCTTGACCAGCGTGCCGACGAGCGCGGCGTTGACTGTCTTGGTCATCGACCAGCCCAGCAGCGGCGTTTTCGCCGAAAAGCCGTCGCCATAACGCTCCGCAACAATGCGGCCATTTTTGACCACCACCACGGCGCGCATGCCGATGCCGGTCATCGCCGCACCGTCGAGGATCTTGTTGATTTCGGGATTTTGCGAGGCATCGACTCGATCTCCCTCGGGCCACAGATCGCCCTTGGTGGCCGCCGACGCCTCGGCAGGGATTGACGTGCGCCGTGCCTTGCCGACGTCGCCATCAGGAACCGAGGCGCAACCCAGGCCGGCGCGCGCAACAGCAACGCTCTTGCCGAGGAAGCCAAGCAGCCCGGCCGAGACGGTCCCCCTGTTCTTGTCGACCGACACCTTCATCAGCCTGAGAAGCGGATGGCCGGGCGCCTGCACGTCGATGGCAAGCACCTCATTGGGATCACGGCCGGCGATAAAAACATTCGAGCAGACAATCTTGGCGGAATAGCCGGAACCGACGCGGATCAGTTCGGGCGGCGCGACGTAGAGCCAGGTAAACAGGGCGGCTATGGCCAACACGACCAGGCCGAGCAGCCATTTGATGATCTTCACGGCGATCCGCATCTTTCCGTCCCTGCTTTTCCGCTGCCCGTGGCTTGCGGCCCGATTTATGTCATCGATTTGCCGCCATTGCTTCCGCAAAATCGGTGTTCTTGTCGAGCGCCGTCAACCTGTTATCAACCATGATCGGCGATCACTGGTGCATGTCGCCCAAAAGTGCGCAGCGGTTTTGGAACAACGACATGCACGAAAATAGCGTATCAGGCGATGCTGTGGGGCGATCGCCTGAGGGGCACCTGCAACGACAACCCAACAGCGACCGGCTGATTCCGGCTCGGGAAATGCGATGCGCCGTTTCGCGGCCCTCATCACGTTGACGCTGCTGGCCGCCTGCTCGACCGCCGGCGATCTCGTGCCCTCGATGTCGCCATCCAGCAGCCCGACGGTTGCCGTGCGCGCACCGCGTTTCGAAGACTCCAAGCCGCATGAATGGGATAGCGGCGCGCCTTGGAACTATGCCGTTCACGGCACCGACGTCTCCAAATACCAGACCTCGGTCGACTGGCCGACGGCCAAGGCCAGCGGCATCTCCTTCGCCTTCATCAAGGCGACCGAGGGCGGCGACCGTTTCGACGAGTATTTCAACGAGCATTGGTCGCGCACCAAGGCCAATGGCATTCCGCGCGCGGCCTACCATTTCTTCTATTTCTGCACGCCTGCCGCCACCCAGGCGCGCTGGTTCATCCAGAACGTGCCCGTCGACCGCTCGGCCATGCCGCCGGTGCTCGACATGGAGTGGAACCCGCAATCGCCGACCTGCCGGCTGCGCCCGGATTCAGCGACGGTGCGGGCCGAAATGACCACCTTTCTCGAGATGATCGAGCGGCACTATGGCAAGAAGCCGATCATCTACACCTCGGTCGACTTCTTCGACGATAACGACCTTGCGACCTTCCGCGGCTATCCCTACTGGCTGCGCTCGGTGGCCGGCCACCCCCGCCAGAAGTACGGCAGCCACCCTTTCACCTTCTGGCAATACACCGGAACCGGTATCGTGCCCGGCATGAACGGCAAGTCCGATATCAACGTCTTCAACGGCACTGAGGCAGCCTGGAAAAAGTGGCTGCGGCAGAACACCCGTTGACACCGGCTCTACCGCCTGCTTTTCGACGTCCCATGCGCACCTACCTGCAGCCACTGGGACATTTACGCCGGAAACAGTCGAAGAGCCGCCTGCGCTCCGGGCTGCTCGCGGCCCTGCTGCTCGGCGCTACGGCGATGCCGGCGGCGGCGCAGGAATGCGGCGGCGACTTCGAAACCTGGAAGCAAGGCGTGGCGGCCGAAGCCAAGGCAGCCGGTGTCGGCGCTGTCGGCCTTAACGCGCTGGAGGCCGCCACCATCGACGACAAGGTGCTCGCGCGTGACCGCGCCCAGGGCGTCTTCGCCCAGACCTTCATTCAGTTCTCCAACCGCATGATCTCGGCCTACCGGCTGAAGCAGGGCGCGGCCAATCTGAAGAAATACGCCGAAATCTTTGCGCGCGCCGACCAGCAGTTCGGTGTCCAGGCGCCGATCATCACCGCCTTCTGGGGGCTGGAGACCGATTTCGGCGCCGTACAGGGCGATTTCCACACGCTGAGCGCCTTGGTGACGCTGTCGCATGACTGCCGCCGCCCGCAGCTGTTTCGGCCGCAACTGCTGCCGCTGTTGACGCTGATCGATCGCGGCGTCGTTCCGGCCGACGTCACCGGCGCCTGGGCCGGCGAGATCGGCCAGACGCAGATCCTGCCTTCCGACTATCTCGCGCGCGGCGTCGACGGCGACGGCGACGGCATCGTCGACCTCAGGCGCAGCGTACCCGACGTGATCATGACCACGGCCAACAAGGTGCTGTCGCGCGGCTGGAAACGCGACCAGCCGTGGATCGAGGAAGTGCGCGTGCCCGAGGACATGCCCTGGGAGCAGACCGGCCGCACCAACAAGCTGCCGCTGTCTCAATGGGCCGCGTGGGGCGTCACCAATCCCGATGGCACGCCGCTGATCGACAATGGCCTGAAGGCCGGCCTGGCGCTGCCGATGGGCCGCAAAGGTCCGGCCTTCCTCGCCTACGACAATTTCGACGTCTATCTCGAATGGAACCAGTCCTTCACCTACGCGCTGACCGCCGCCAACTTCGCCAGCCGCCTGGCCGGGGCAAAGCAGTTCGACCCGCGCAATCCCGAAACCGGGCTCAATGGCGACCAGATGAAGGAATTGCAGACCAAGCTCGAAGCCAGGGGCTATGACGTCGGCACCGTCGACGGCATTCTGGGCACCAACACCCGCGAAGCCATCCGCAAGGAACAGATGCGGCTCGGCATGCCGGTCGACGGCTGGCCGACGCCGGAGCTTTTGGGGAAACTGTGAGTAGAATCTGCCCAAGCTGGGTTCCTTATTCCCTACTCCTTGCCCGGACGAAGTCGATAAATGCCCGCAAAGCCGGGGGGACGTGCCTCGAACTCGGGTGATACAGGAAGAAGCCTGGAAAGCTGGGCGACCAGGGCTCTAGAAATCTCATCAGCCTGCCCGCATTGATCCAGGACTGGACCTGATAGTCGATCATGTAGGCAACGCCTGCTCCACCCAGCGCCGCGTTCAGCATCAGCTCGGTGTCGTTAACAGTCAGGCTGCCCTCGACGGCGATTTCCAGAGACCGTTTGCCGCGCGCGAACTCCCATCGATAGAGGTTGCCGCCACCAGGCCACTGGAATGTTATGCATTGGTGCTGATGCAACTCCTGCGGATGGCGCGGTATGGCCCGATTTTCGAGATAGACGGGAGCGGCCACCGCCGCCATCTGCAAATCCCCGCTCAGTTTCACTGCCACCATGTCCTTCTCCAGCCGCTCGCCAAGCCTGATTCCGGCATCGAACCGTCCTCGAACAATGTCGGTCAGCGTATCGTCGACGATGACGGTCAGCGCGATATCAGGATAGGCGCGTTGGAAGTCGCCAAGGATCGGGCCGATGAACCGCACCGCGGCAACACGCGGCACGTTTATTCGTAGCGAACCCGCCGGCCGATCACGCGCGGCTTGAATGTCCGCTACGGCGCCCTCCAGCTCTTCGAACGCAACGGCAAGGCGCGCAAACAGCGTCTCGCCGGCACCAGTGGGTGAAACACTACGCGTCGTGCGATTCAGCAACCTGATGCCGATGCGAGCCTCCAGTTGCCGAATCGACTGGCTGAGCGCCGGCGGGGAAACACGCAGCCGGGCGGCGGCGCGGACGAAACTACGCTCTTCCACGATTGCGGCGAATGCCTTGAGCTCGGCGAATTCAGAACCGCGCATTGTGTATCCCTAGATTAACAAGCTAGTCAGATAATAGGCCATTATCTGATCAGTTGCATGGCCCTATTTCTCGACTAGCGGACCCGTCAGATGAAACCGGCACGGGCCTGAATGATTGAAGGAAACGTATCATGCCCAAGTCCTTGCAAGGCAAAACCGCACTCGTCACCGGCAGTTCGCGCGGCATTGGGCGAGCCATCGCCGAAGGACTCGCCTCCAAGGGCGCTGCCGTCGTCGTCAACTATGTCGGCAACCACGAAGCCGCTGACGAGGTCGTGGCCGCCATCGCCGGCAGGAGAGGAAAGGCGATCGCCGTCCAGGCCGACATATCAAGCGTCTCGGATATTCATCGCCTGTTTGACGAGGCTGAGAGTGAGTTCGGCGCGATCGACATCGTGGTTGCCAATGTCGGCGTCGCCGTCATCAAGCCTCTGACGGAGGCAACCGAAGCCGATTTCGACCATGTCTTCGGCACCAATGCCAAGGGCACCTTCTTCGTGCTTCAGGAAGCAGCGCGCCGTGTGCGAAACGGTGGCCGCATCATCGCGGTCTCCACCGGCGGCACCAAGATGTTCTTCACGCAAACGGCGCTCTATCTCGGCAGCAAGGGCGCCGTCGAACAATTCGTCCGTGTGCTCTCGCGTGAACTCGGACCGCGCGGCATCACCGTGAATGCGCTGTCGCCTGGCTTCACCGACACGGACCTGCTTCCCGAGCGCGATCGCGCCGTGGCGGCCGGCATGTCTCCATTTGGCAGGATCGGCGCGCCCCGCGACGTTGCCGATGTCGCGGTCTTCCTGGCCAGCGACGAGGCCCGCTGGCTGACCGGCGAGAATATCCAGGCCGGTGGGGGCGTCGCCTAATCCGCCATTGTCTCCAGGCTGGCGAATCCCTGCGGCGCATCGCCTTCATCGAAGGGTGTCGTCACCTCGACGAAGGTATCGGGATAAAAGCCGTTGAAGCGGGTTCTCAGCGACAGCGAATAGGCACCGATATGGCCGATCTCGATCCAGTCGCCGGTGTCGACGGTTTCCGGCAGCCAGAACGGCCGCGACAGGATGTCGACGGAATCGCAGGTCGCGCCGCAGACCTTGAACGGCACGATGTTCTTCTCCTCGCCATTGCGCGAGCGGATCGCCGGATCGGGGATGAAGCGGGCCGGCAGTGTGATCTTGCCGGTCCAAGAATCCGACAGCGACGCCCAGATGCCGTCATTGATGTAGAGCCGCTTGCCCTTGCGCAGCAGCACCCGCACGATCAGCGAGAGGCAGCGCGCCACGATCACCCGGCCGGGCTCGGCCACCAACGGGATCTGGTCGAACTGGTATTCCCTCAGGTCGCCCGACAGCCGCGACATGATCTGGCCGAGCGACGGCATCTCGATCTGCTTGCGATTGGGGTCATGGCCGTACTCGGCGGGAAAGCCGCCGCCGACATCGAGGCCCGCAATGTCGAAGGTCAGCCGGTTGCGCACCCAATCGGCGGAGGCCAGCGCCCGTTCATAGGTGTCGGGATCCTCGATCTGGCTGCCGACATGGAAGCACAGGCCGACCTTGTAGCCGGTGCGGTTGAGCCGCTCGGCGAGTTCCACCGCATAGGCCGGCCCGGCGCCGAATTTCTTCGACAGTTCATAGGCCGCCGAACCCTTGGTCTGGATTCGCACGAACACGCTGATGGAGCCCGGATCGATGTCAAGCGCCCGCACCACCCGCGTCAGCTTGGTGATCTCGTCCTCATGGTCGAGCGAAATGACCCGGATGGCGTATTTTTCCAGCGCAAGCTTGATGTCCGACTGCGCCTTGACCGGATGCATGTAGAGCATCTCGGCGTCGGGTGAGACGGCGCGCACGGCGGCGAACTCGCCGGGCGAGGCCACATCGAAGGCGGTGACGCCGGCTTCGACCAGCGCCTTGAGCACGATCTGCTCGCCATTGGTCTTGACTGCGTAGGCGGTCTTGCCGGGAAACATGCCCATGAACTGTTTGGCATCCGCCTTCAGCACCTGCGGGCGAAAGCAGTAGACCGGATCGTCCGGCCGAAGCGCCAGCGCCGCCTCGCGGGCATTCTCGAATCGCTGCATGGACGAATCCCCTGACTTCTCGGCTGCGCACAATTAATCCAAGCTAGCGGCCAAAGAAAACAATTCTGTGTCTGGCGGGCACTGACCCAGCGGCGCACCCTCTGGCAGCACTGTTGCCAGCAATCAGGTTTCGGGTGGCTCTTGTCGCCGGACCCGATATGCCTTCTGCCTGAGTGGCTGGCATTGATGCCGCGGGGAAGGACGTTCACGATGGCAATAGCCACGACAGCCGTGCAGCGCGGACCGATGACGCTGAGGGACTGGGGACAGCTTCTGCTGCTCGGCGCCATCTGGGGCGGCTCGTTCTTCTTTGCCCGCATCGCCGTTGCCGAAATGCACCCGCTGGTGCTGGTGCTGTTTCGCGTTGCCATTGCGGCCATTGCACTGCAGCTCTATCTCGGCATTCGCGGTCCGTCCTTCCGCCTCGCCTTCCCGCATGCCGGCCTGTTTTTCCTTTTGGCGCTCGCCAACAATGTCGTCCCGTTCTCGCTGATCTTTGCCGGCCAAACCGCGCTTGGCGCCGGCGTTGCCTCGGTGCTCAATGCGACGACGCCGTTCTGGACGCTGATCCTCGCCAACGCGCTGACAGCGGACGAAAAGCTCTCCTGGAACAAGCTTGCCGGCATCGGGCTCGGCATCGCCGGCACCGCTGTCATGATCGGCCCCGGCCTGCTGGCCGGGCTCGGCGGCCCGGTCTGGGCGAAATTCGCGCTGATCGGCGCCTCGCTGTCATACGCCGTCGCGCTGATGATTGCCCGCCGCTTCAAGGGCGTGCCCTCGCCGGTCATCGCCACCGGACAATTGACGGCGTCGACCATCATCATGATCCCGGTGGTGCTGCTCACCTATGGCCCGGCCGGCCTGTTCTCGGCCTCGCCGCCGGTCTGGACGGCGGTGCTGGCGCTGGCGCTGCTCTCCACCGCCTTCGCCTACATCCTCTATTTCAACCTCGTCGCCTCGGCCGGCGCCACCAACGCCTCGCTGGTCACGCTCATCGTCCCGGCCAGCGCCATCCTGCTCGGCCTCCTGTTCCTCGGCGAGCGGCTCGCTCTGTTCGAGTTCTGCGGCATGGCACTGATCGCGCTTGGCCTGTTGACGATCGACGGGCGGTTGTTTGGTCGGCGCTAATGCCTGTCGATCAAAAGTGCGCAGCGGTTTTGGGACAACGACGCGCTTTAGGTCTGGTAGCGCTGCCATGCCTCGCTTTCGCCACGGCCGCGTCACAATTTATTCACAGGCTGCCAGCGGCTTTTGCCGAAGAGTTTCAACGCTTAACGACAGGTGGCAGGTCGCAAATTCCACAATCGCGTCGCATTGCAGCATATTTTCCGCTTGCCTGTGGCACAAATGCCCCTAGACTCCACCCATAGCTCTTGAAGAGGAGACTATGACATGGGACTTACGAGGCCAATCAACGCATTGATGATCTGTGCTGCATTTGCCTTCATTGGCGCCCTTATCATAGGTGTTCTTCCGTAACCGCCGGAGCGGAAGAACAGCAGCAATAGCCCACAAATTCGAAAGGCCGGGTGTTTCGCCCGGCCTTTGCATTTCAGATTTCATACCACGATGAAGCTCAGGCGGCGGCGGATCCAGCTGCCTCTGTTTCGTGGGAGCGGATGCCGATCATATGGCAGATGGCAAACACCAGGTCGGCCCGGTTCATGGTGTAGAAATGGAAGTCGCTGACGCCGCGCTCGACGAGATCGAGCACCTGCTCGGCCGCCACGGCAGACGCCACGAGCGCATGCGTCTGCGGATCGTTGTGCAGCCCTTCGAAACGCTCGGCCAGCCATGCCGGCACCAGCGCGCCGCAGCGCGCCGAGAAATTGGCGACCTGGGTGAAATTGTGCACCGGCAGGATGCCAGGCACGATCGGGATGTAGATGCCGGCACGGCGCGCCTTCTCGACATAACGCTCGTAGAGATCGTTGTCGAAGAAGAACTGGGTGATCGCCCGCGTCGCGCCATTGTCGGCCTTGCGCTTCAGCATGTCGAAGTCGGTGGCGAAGTCGGGGCTTTCCGGATGCTTTTCGGGATAGGCCGAGACCGAGATGTCGAAATCGCCGGCGTCCTTCAGCGCTCCGACAAGTTCGGCGCCATTGGCATAGCCATCGGGATGCGGCCGGTAGGCCGTACCGACACCCGCCGCCGGATCGCCGCGCAACGCAACGAAGCGCTTCACGCCCATATCGGCGAATTCGCGGACCACGGCATCGACCTCATGGCGGGCGGCGTCGACGCAGGTCATGTGCGCCGCCGGCGTCAGCGCCGTCTCGTTCAGGATGCGCTTGACCGTGCGCGCCGTGCGCTCCCGCGTCGAGCCGCCGGCGCCATAGGTCACCGAGACGAATCTCGGCTTCAGCGGCTCCAGCCTGGTGACGGTGTCCCAGAGCCTGGCTTCCATCTCGTCGGTCTTCGGCGGGAAGAACTCGAAGGAGACGCGGACCTTGTCGCCAATGTCGGGACGGCGGGAAAAGCGGAACTGGTTCATCAGGCGATTTCCCCCATAGGGTACGCTTTGGTGGGTTGGGTGTCATTTGAAGGCTCGGCGATCAGCATGCGGCGGTCGCGGCCGAGCCACAGCTTGACGGTGAGCCTGGCTTCGTTGCCGCCGCGCGGCTCGAATTCCTGGGCATCCTCGAGATCGAGCCCGGCATCGGCAAACCATTCGGAGATCTGGCGGTCGGAAAAGCCCAGCCTGACATGCGCATGCTGGTCGCGCAGGAATTCCAGAGCATGCGGCGCGAAATCGACGATCACCAGCCGGCCCGACGGGCGCAGCAGCCTTGCCGCCTCGCGGATGGCGCGGGCGGGATCGTCCAGATAGTGCAGCACCTGATGAATGGTGACGAGGTCGAAGGCGTCGCGCTCGACCGGCGGCGCGAAAATGTCGCCTTGGCGGACCTGGGCATTGGCGATGCCTGCCTTGTCGAGATTGGCCCGCGCCACCGTCAGCATTTCGCGCGACATGTCGATGCCGACACCGCGCCGGTAGAGCGGCGAAAATATCTCCAGCAGCCGCCCGGTACCGGTGCCGAGGTCTAGCATCGACTGGAATGGCCGCTTGCCGACCAGCTTGAGGAGTGCGGCTTCCACCGCGCGGTCCGGCACATGCAGCGAGCGGATGTGATCCCAACTGGCGGCGTTCTCGGAGAAATACTCGGCGGCACGGTCCTGGCGCTTGCGCTTGACCGATGCCAACCGCTCGAGATCGCGCTCGACCTGTGGATCGGCGCCGCGAATGCCAGAGACCAGCCCCATGACGAAGTCGCGCGCGGAATCCGTATCCGACAGCCGGAAGAAGGCCCACGAGCCCTCCTGGTAGCGGCCGATCAACCCGGCCTCCAGCAGCAGCTTCAAATGCCGCGACACCCGCGGTTGCGACTGGCTGAGGATCTCGGTGAGGTCGGACACGGTGAGATCGCCGCGCGACAGCAGCGCCAGGATGCGGAGCCGGCTCGATTCGGCCGCAGCCTTCAACGTATCAACCATCGTATCGAGCGAAACATGCATCGGCGCGTTCTCGTTGAAAAAGATATAAACATATGTTTATGTCAGCTTTGACGACATGGCAAGGCCTATGTCGCTTCCTGACAAGAAAATGCCGCACACATGATCCCCGCCTGAGAGAACCGCTTTTCCCTGACGATCAGCTGGAAACTTGTGCTAGGGCGAAAGCCATGTTCGAGAAGCGCGACGGCGAAAAGCTCCTGCAGACTGACCCGGCTGACATGCCGGCGGATGGCCATATCGTGTTTATCGGCCGCATCGCCTCGCCATGGACCACGCGCGAAAGCTGCCCGAAGAACATGCGCGCCGCCCGCGAGACAGGACAGGCGGCCACCGTTCTCATCGACCCACCCTATCGCGACGGCCTGCTTGCGCTGGAGCGGGCCAGCCACATCGTCCTCCTGTCCTGGCTGCATCACGCGCCGCGGGCACTGATTGTCCAGAGACCCCGCCATGCGGCTGAGCCGAAAGGCGTTTTCTCGCTGCGCTCCCCTGCCCGGCCGAACCCAGTCGGGCTGCATATCGCCAGGCTGATGGCCGTCGACATCGACAACGGCCGCATCGACATCGACGCCATCGATGTGTTCGACGGCACCCCGGTGATCGACATCAAGCCCTATTTCGCCTCGACCGACGCCTTTCCCGAGGCGACCATTGCCGGGCGTGACGAAAAATGAGCGCGCCCACCGGCCGCCGCCGCGCCATCGCCAAGGCGCTGACCGCACTGCTGCCCCTGGCGCCCTATGCCGATATGGAGAAAATCCGCACCGAGGCCGGCGCCGTGCACATGAAGACGCTGCCGCCGGGCATCGCGGTCTGGCTGGCGACGATCGCCCATATCAGGCACGGCCATACCGACTATGAAAAGCTGCTGGCCGAGGGCTATGACCGCGACTCGGCGCGGTTCTTCGTCATCGAGCAAACAAACATGGTGCTGACCCGTTGGCGCGCCACGCGCCTGCTCGATGCAGAGGACGAAGAGGAATAACTTCAGCTACCGTCGCTTCAATACGGCAACCGCATTGTAGGGCTGGCCGTCGGCCTGGCCAACCCAGGTCCAGGACAGGTTCCCTTTGAAAAATCGGACGGTGATGCCGCCACCGTCGATGCACTTGTCCTGGCCGTAGCTGATGTTTTCCCGGTATTCCGCCGAACTGTCGTCGCGAGAAATCTCGGTCAACGATCCGCCGCAGCCGAGCGACGGATAGTCGATCGACGCGGCGCCATCGCCGATTGTCATTGCGATCGCCCAATCGGCACCGGCAGCCCCGGCCGGACTTTGATGACCGCTGCCGGTCCAGACGCCGTTGAGCCCCGCCGCGTTGACCACGCAAGGCACGTTCTGAAAGATCGGCGTCAGCTCGCTGCCCGTCTTCTCGCAACGATAGGTCTGGCCGTTCTGGCACAGCGCCTCGCCCTCGCGAGCGCATTGCGCGAAGGCATGGCCAGTGACGAAGACGAGGAAAATTGCAAAGCTGATGGTCCGAAAAGATCTGCCCATTTTGCCCCTCCCGGCCGGATATTTTCAAGCCGGACCATAGGGCATATCGAATGTGCTACCTAGGACAAACAGCGATGGTTGGGTGGCCCTATGCCGCCTGCAGGGGACCACTAGCTTGACTCTGCCGCATCAAGCCGAAGGACCAATCGCCATGAACCGAAGCGCAGCAGCCGGTAGCATTGTGCCATTGCCGGCTTTGTCGGATCGCCATATCGATCCGCATTCCTATCCCGACGGCATCGCCTTTCTCGATGGTCAGTATCTGCCGATGTCGCAGGCCAAAATCTCGGTGCTGGATTGGGGGTTTCTGCATTCCGACGCCACCTACGACACCGTGCATGTCTGGGACGGCAGCTTCTTCCGCCTCGACCTGCATCTCGACCGCTTCTTCGCCGGCTTGCAAAAACTGCGCATGACGATCCCGTCCGACCGCGATGGCGTGGCCGAGATTCTGCACAATTGCGTGGCGCTGTCGGGCCATCAAGCCGCCTATGTCGAAATGCTGTGCACACGCGGCGCCTCGCCGACCTTCAGCCGCGATCCGCGCCAGGCGGTCAACCGCTTCATGGCCTTCGCAGTTCCCTTCGGCTCGGTCGCCAATGCCGAGCAGTTGCGGCGCGGCCTGCATGTCGCCATTAGCGACAAGGTGCGCATTCCGCCGGTCTCGATCGATCCGGCGATCAAGAACTACCACTGGCTCGACCTCGTGCGCGGCCTCTACGACGCTTATGACCGTGGGGCCGAAACCGCATTGATTCTCGACTTCAACGGCAATGTCGCCGAAGGCCCCGGCTTCAACGTGTTCTGCGTCAAGGACGGCAGGCTGTCGACGCCAGCCGCCGGCGTGCTGCCCGGCATCACCAGGCGCACCGTCTTCGACCTCTGCGCCGAGGCAGGCCTTGTCGCCGCTCCAGTCGATGTCAGCGTCACCGCGCTGAAGGGAGCCGACGAAGTCTTCATCACCTCCACCGCCGGCGGCATCATGCCTGTGACGGTGATCGACGGCGCTGCTGTCGCCGACGGCAAGATAGGCGCGATCACAAAGCGCTTGATGGCGCTCTACTGGCAAAAGCATGACGACCCGGCCTGGTCAAGCCCGGTGCGCTATCCCTGACCGGCGAAGATCCTGCTCCACACGATGTCGTGACCAAAAAGATTCCCCCTCGCCTCTGGAAAATCGCTCGACACACCGTATATCGCGGAAGCGGAGAAGCCTCCGCTTCCCAGTTCACGGCCCGCATGGGCAAGGATTCCACGTCATGACAAGCAAGGTTTGGTTCATCACCGGATCATCGAAAGGCTTTGGCCGAGTCTGGGCCGAGGCCGCACTCGCCCGCGGCGACCGTGTCGCCGCAACCGCGCGCGATGCCGGCACGCTCGCCGATCTCGTCGCGAAATACGGCGATAATGTCGCCGCCATCAAGCTCGACGTCACCGACAAGAAGGCCGTCGATGCGGCCATCGCCGAGGCGCACAAGCGCTTTGGCCGGCTCGACGTCGTCATCAACAATGCCGGCTATGGCCATTTCGGCGCCATCGAGGAAGTCAGCGAACAGGAAGCCCGCGACCAGATCGAAACCAATGTGTTCGGCGCGCTCTGGGTCACCCAGGCGGCTTTGCCGATCATGCGGGCGCAGGGCTCCGGCCATATCATCCAGATCTCGTCGATCGGCGGCGTCAACGCCTTCGCCTCGCTCGGCCTTTACCATGCCTCGAAATGGGCGCTCGAAGCCTTCAGCCAGTCGCTCAGCATCGAGGTCGCCGAATTCGGCATCCATGTGACGCTTGTCGAACCGGGAGGCTTCTCCACCGATTGGTCCGGCGCCTCGGCCAAGGTCTCCAAAGCGATCGAGGCTTACGCGCCGGCCCGCGCCAAGATGGCGGAACGCTGCGCCAACTCGGTCGCCGGGGACCCCGATGCCACCGGACCGGCGATGCTTGAAATCGTCGACGCGGCCGAGCCGCCGCTGCGCGTCTTCTTCGGCGATGGCGGCCTGCCGATGATCAAGCAGGAATACGCCAACCGCATCGCGCTGTGGGAAAAGTGGGACTACGTTTCCGTCGAGGCGCAGGGCGCCAAGAAGAACCGCAAGGCGGCCTGAGCGCGTCTTGAAATCCGGCTGCGTCGCCCCGGCGGCGCAGCCCTTGCCCTAGCCCGGTGCTAGGATCGATAAATCCACTGCTCGGGCACGCGCACCGAGATCTCTTCCCCTGTTGTCATACGACCCGGTTTCTCGACCCAGGCAACGAGGCCGCGCAGCCGTTTCGCCGCCTTCGGGAAGGCCAGCGCGCCGGCCTCCGGATCGGCCATCCCGGCGTTTTCGGCAATCGAACGTCCGGCAAGCCGGCAAGGTCCGTTCTGCGCATCAACCTTGATCGTCACGCCACCTCTGAAGAACAGCAGCGTGCCTGACGGCAGCATCGAGAGATGCGGCACGCCTTCGATCAGCAGATTGGCGCCGATCCATTCCGGCTTGATCTCGGTCAGCCCCATCCGCTCGGCAACGACGCCGAGTTCATTCGCTGCTACGATTGATATCTGCCGCTCGTTGCGGATTTCGGTGCCGCGCGGATACCAGGGTTCGCGACCGCCGGAACGACGGGTGGCGCCGGCGTGGAAGTCGCCGTCGATGCCTTCGAAACCGAGCTGCAATGCTTCCACCGGGCGCGTCTGGAACTGATTCGAAGGTGCGACGTACAAAGCGGCCACTTTGGCGGACAGCTTCCTGGCGGGGATGATGTCGACCGGCTTCTCAGACTCCGGGAAGAGGTCCAGCATGGCTTCGTTCCTTCTGCAGGATGACGTCGCAAATAGCCGTAGCCGTGGGCTCGGGTCCAGTCGAAAGCGATGATGATTCGATCAAACCGGCTGATAGCGTCCATCGGCATCGTCATGAAGGCAAGGCTGGAGGAACGCTTTCTGCGCGGAGAACTCGGCAACGCCTATGACGACTATGCCCGCCGCGTGCCGATGCTGGTGCCGTTCATGCCGGCCTGATTACAGCATCCGCAAAAGCGCGCCGCCGATCGAATAGCCGGCGCCGAAGGCGCACAGCACGCCGAAATCGCCGGGCTTCATGTCGGCGTGGTTTTCCGACAGCGCGATGATGGCGCCAGCGCCGGCGGTGTTGCCGAGCCGCTCCAGCACCATCGGCGCGCGGTCATGGTCGACCTCGTGGCCGAAGGCCAGTTTCAGGATCATGGCGTTCATTCGCGCATTGGCCTGATGCAGCCAGAATCGCCTGATGGCTTGCGGCGTCAGCCCGTGCTCGGCGAGGAATTCGACAATGAATTTGTGGCCGGCGACGGTGACTTCCTTGAACACCTTGTTGCCGACCTGTTTGATCAGATTGCCTTCGAGGTTGATCATGTAAGGATCGTCCTGGGCGGTGCGGGTGTGATAGCCCAGATTGGTGCGGATATTGTTCGACATCTGGGTCCAGGTGCGCGTGTCCAGCACCTCGAAACGCCCCGGCCGCCTCTCGCCCTCGCCCAGCCCCTCGACCACCATCGCCACCGATGCATCGCCGAAGATGAAATGCGTCTGCCGGTCGCGGAAATTGAGATGGCCGGTGATGATCTCCGGCGTGACCACCAGCACGCGCTTGTGCGCGCCCGCCCGCACCAGATTGGCCGCAATGTGCAAGGCGGCCGCGGCCGATGAACAACCAAGCCCCATGTCGAAGCCGGCGCCCTTGGTGCCCAGCGCCTCCTGCATTTCGATGGCGATCGCCGGATAGGGCCGCTGCTGGTGCGAGGCCGAGCAGATCACCAGGTCGATGTCGGAGGCTTTCAGCCCGGCATGGTCGAGCGCCTTCCGGGCCGCGGCCACGCCGAATTCGGCCTGCAGCGACAGTGCATCGTCCGGTCGCGCCGGGATGCGCGGCGCCATGCGAGTCGGATCGAGAATGCCTTCGCGCTCGATCACATGCCGGGTCTGGACGCCCGAGGCATGGACGATGAAGGCGCTGTCGGATTTCTGCAGCAGCGTCTCATCCGTGCCTTGCCGGCGCGCATTCTCCGTGTCGACCCAGGCATTGAAACTGGCGACCAGTTCTTCATTGGTGATCTTGGCTTCAGGGATTTCAACGCCAATGCCGCTGATGATGACGCGATGCATATCCAGTCCGTCCATGCGCAGGCGTTGTCGTTCTCATGTGAACGACCAGGGGGCGCGACACAACACTTTTCTCACCCCACCGGTTTACGCCGGCTTAAACCACAGGCTGTGGCCGGATGTCATCGGGAGTGCTAGCCGGCCCGCTTGGCGACGATGAAAATGCGCGGGAAGCGCAGCAGCACCTTGCCGTTTGCGGTCTTCGGATAGGCCTTGGCGATCTTGGCCGTGTAGCTGTCGAGGAAGATCTTGCGCTCGTCGGCGTCGAGCGGATCGAGGAAAGGTTTCAGCCCCGTCGACTTCACCCATTCGACGATCGCCTCGGCGTCGGTCAGCGGATGATTGTAGGCTGTATGCCAGATATCCACCCGGTCGGAGAGCGGCGACAAGAGATCATAATAGAACGACACCGCCGGCAGCGGTCCGCGCGCAGCACCTGCCATCTTGGCGGCGAACGGCATTTCGGCGGCCGTCTCGCGCATCACCTGATGCGACGGCTCAAGCAGATTGTCGGGCATCTGGACGGCGAGCGCGCCACCGGGGGCGAGAAAGCCCATCAGCCGCTGGAACACTACCGGGTGGGTGGGCAGCCACTGGAATACCGCGTTGGCGAAGATGACGTTGACCGGCTCGGCCGGTCGCCATGTCGAGACATCGGCGAGGTCGAAATTGACGCTGGGCAGGCGCGCCTTCGCCTTCTCGATCATGTCGGGAGAGGTGTCGAAGCCGCTGATATCAGCATCCGGCCAGCGCTCGACCAGCAGCTCGGTCGAATTACCCGGGCCGCAGCCGATGTCGACCACCCGGCGCGGGAAATCCACCGGCACCTGCGCAACAAGATCGCGCGCGGGCCGCGTCCGCTCATCCTCGAATTTCAGATATTGGGCGGCGGACCAGTCAGGTTTTGCGGCTGTGCTGTTCATCGATAAACCTCACGACGGTTGCCAACCTCCACGACCAGCACGACAAGCCGGCTGTCCTGGAACTGAGTAATGATCCTGTGGTCACCGACACGAAACCGCCAAGCTTCTTCCTTTGTGCCCGTCAGGCGCTTGGCAAGGGCTCTCGGATTGGGATGCGCTGAAACTCTCTGATTCAGGAACTCCAGGATGCGCCGTTGATCTTTCGTCGAAAGCCGTTCGATGTCTTTCTCGGCGCGCGGCGTGAACTCGACACGCCAGGTCATTCAGCGGCAGGCTTCTTGCGACGCTCCTCGGCTTCACGACGTTCGAGCTTCCGGATCACTTCATCCAGCGGAATGCGCACACCGTCATCATCTCTCAGGCGTTCGTCCGCAATT
This sequence comes from Mesorhizobium sp. M0016, assembly GCF_040324035.1. NCBI lineage: Bacteria > Pseudomonadati > Pseudomonadota > Alphaproteobacteria > Hyphomicrobiales > Phyllobacteriaceae > Mesorhizobium > Mesorhizobium sp. M0016. Next base: position 78,886 of record NZ_JAMYVM010000026.1, read on the forward strand.
GCGGCGTCGTGCCAATCTTCGATGGCCTCGAGGATCGCTTCGGCTGCAACCTGGTCGGCGGTGCGACCGCTGGCCTTGGCCATTTCGGCCAGCAGTTTCTCGGCTTTTTGCGGCAGTTTGACTGTGATCATGGACGACTCCATCCGATCAATTTAGGTCAAACGCACACCGCCTGCAACGGATCGCCGCAGCCCTACCGCGTCAGCCTCTTGTACGTCATCCTGTGCGGGTTGACGGCCTCGGGGCCGAGCCGGCGGATCTTGTCCTGCTCATAATCCTCGAAATTGCCCTCGAACCATTCGACATGACTGTCACCTTCAAAGGCCAGGATGTGGGTGGCCAGACGGTCGAGGAACATACGATCGTGCGAGATGATGACGGCGCAGCCGCCAAAGTTTTCCAGCGCGTCTTCGAGCGCCGCCAGCGTTTCCGTGTCAAGGTCGTTGGTCGGTTCGTCGAGCAGCAGCACATTGCCGCCGGTCTTCAGCATCTTTGCCAAATGCACGCGATTGCGCTGGCCGCCGGAGAGGTTGCCGACCTTCTGCTGCTGGTCCCCACCACGGAAGTTGAACGACGCGCAATAGGCGCGCGTGTTGGCCTCGAACTTGCCGAGCTTGACCACTTCTGCGCCGCCGGAAATCTCCTCCCACACCGTCTTTGACGGATCGAGCGCATCGCGGCTCTGGTCGACATAGCCGAGCTTCACCGTTTCGCCGATGCGGACAGAGCCGGCATCCGGCGTTTCCTGGCCGGTGATCATGCGGAACAGCGTCGTCTTGCCGGCGCCGTTCGGCCCGATAACGCCAACGATGCCGCCCGGCGGCAGTTTGAACTCCAGACCCTCGATCAACAGCGTGTCGCCAAAGCCCTTCGACAAGCCTTCCGCCTCGATCACCACATTGCCGAGCCGCTCGCCATGCGGAATGACGATCTGCGTATCGCTCGGACGCCGCTTGTCGGCTGCATCCAGCAGGTCCTGGAACGCCTGGATACGCGCCTTGGACTTGGTCTGGCGGGCTTTCGGGCTGGACTGGATCCACTCGCGCTCGCGGCCGATAGCGCGCTGGCGGGCGTCGTCCTCGCGACCTTCCTGCTTGAGGCGCTTGGCCTTGGCTTCGAGGTATTTGGTGTAGTTGCCCTCATAGGGAATGCCGCGGCCGCGATCGAGCTCGAGGATCCATCCCGTGACATTGTCGAGGAAGTAGCGATCGTGGGTGATGATCATCACGGCGCCCGGATAGGCGCGCAGATGCTTTTCGAGCCACGCCGTGGTTTCGGCGTCGAGATGGTTGGTCGGTTCGTCGAGCAGCAAGAGGTCGGGCTGACGCAGCAGCAACTGGCAGAGCGCGACGCGGCGGCGCTCACCGCCCGAAAGCTTGGTGACTTCGGAATCCTTGGGCGGGCAGCCCAGCGCTTCCATCGCCATCTCGACCTGCTGTTCGAGATCCCACAAATTGAGCCGGTCCATCTCGTCCTGGAGCTTGGCGGACTCATCGGCCGTCTCGTCGGAGTAGTTCATCATCAATTCGTTGTAGCGCTCGATGATGGCGGTCTTGGCGGCGACACCTTCCATGATGTTCTCGAACACCGTCTTGTTGGCATCGAGCGCCGGCTCCTGCGCGAGATAGCCGACGGTGGCGCCTTCGGCGAGCCAAGCTTCGCCGTTCCACTCCTTGTCGAGCCCGGCCATGATCTTGAGGATCGTCGACTTGCCCGAGCCGTTGGGGCCGAGGATGCCGATCTTGGCGTCGGGATAGAAGGAGAGATGGACATTCTCAAGCACCTTCTTGGTGCCATAGGCCTTGTTGAGGCCGGCCATGTGATAGATGAACTGGCGTGCCACGCGCGCTTTCCTTGATGATTGACCGAAAATGTCGGATTGAATGGAGGTTGGCCGCTATGTAGGCGATGCCGGGCCGAACGGCAATCGCTTTTGCCATTTCAAGCCGGGTGTACACCGCACGTTATGTTTTCCGCCGGTTGTGGGGAGCGTTGAAATCCCCGGTTAACCCTTCAGCGTCAAAACAGGATCGATCGCTGGCCTGTCGCGATCGAAAGTAAAGATCGGACCGAAGGTAGTGCTGAACAGTTTCCTGCTCCTTGCCGAAGCGGTCGTCTACTTCAGCGTCATGGTCACGCTGTTCCGCTTCAGGGATCGCATCGGCCTCGGCGTCTTCGTCTGCGCGCTGGGCGCCATGCATTTCCTCGAAACCTATCTCGCCAGCGTCTTCTATGTCGCCCTGCCCTTCGGCATGGTCTCGCCAGGCTCGGCGGTGCTGTTTTCCGGCAAGCTGGTGATGCTGCTTCTGCTCTACATGAAGGAAGATGCGGCCACGGTGCGCCAGCCGATCTATGGCCTTTTGCTCGGCAATGCCTTGATGATCGGGCTGGTCCTGATCCTGCGCCTGCACGATATTTCAGCCCTTTCCGACGGCAAGCTTCCCGATATCGGTTTCATCGACCAGTTGGGCTGGCTGATGGTGTGGGGCACGACGCTGCTCTTCATCGACGCCATCCTGATCATCCTGCTTTACGAAAAGCTCGGGCGTTATCTGCGCAAGGCGCCGTTCTCCCGCATCCTGATTTGCGTCGCCTGCGTGCTCACCTTCGACCAGGCCGGATTTTTCACCGCCCTGCATTTCGTCGCAGGCGCACCGATCGCCGTCTTCTTCGGCGGCTGGTTCGCCAAGATGGGTGCCGCTTTTGCTTACAGCGCCATGCTTGTCGCCTACCTCAGATGGTTCGAAACGCGGCGGGTTACCGCACCGCGCGGATTGTCCGACGTCTTCGATACCTTGACCTACCGCGAGCGCTACGAAGCCCTGGTCGAACATGTCGGCCGCGACGGCCTCACCGGCCTGTTGCACAGGGGACGCTTTGACAGCGACGGCGAACGTCTGGTCGCTGTCAGCCTGCGCACGGCCCAACCGCTCAGCCTGCTGATCGTCGACGTCGACCATTTCAAGTCGATCAACGATCGCTTCGGCCATGCCGAGGGCGACAGGGTGCTGAGATCGATCGCCCAGGTGCTGACCCAGGCGGCCGGCGCACACGATCAGGTTTTCAGGATCGGCGGCGAGGAGTTCGCCATCCTTTGCTCGCAGCCGCATGCGGTCGCCAGGTTGCTCGGAGAAAACCTCCGCCAGGCCGTCAAAGCGTGCGTAAACCGGTTCGACATCAGCGTCAGCGCCGGCATCGCCACTGTCGATGAGACCGTAGGCTCGCTTGCCGATCTCTTCGCCCTTGCCGACGAGCGTCTCTACAGGGCCAAGTCCACCGGGCGTGACCGCGTCGTCGGCGAAGCGCATGACGATGCCGAAGACCTAACTGCGTGGACATTGCCCACGCGTGGCGTCAGCGGATAAGGCTGTCAGCTCCGCTTGCGCTGCTGCAACGCGCCGACCGCAACTGAAACGGCTATCAGCGCGATGGCCAGCCATTTCAGCACGGTGATGATCGGACTGGCATCGATGTCATAAGCGATGAACAACAGAATGCCGGGCACCAGCAGGCCGCACATGACCAGCATGATGCGGTTGATCTGCCAAGACACTTTTGCTGCCAGCGCTTCGTCACCGGCTTCGCCGACAAGACCGGCGCGCATCTCCCGGGAGATGGCCAACGCGCTCGACAGGCGCATGGAGATCGGCAAGCCGAGCCCGATTATGAGGAAGGCACACGCCGCCAGCAGAGCCGAGAATTTGAGCGCGCTGGTGTCGGCCGGCACCGGAAACAAAAGTGTCGCCAGCGGCAGGAAGACACAGACGATGCCGAGCGCGGCAATGGCGATGAAGATCGCGGCATTGACCCAAGTGAACAGCTGGTAGCGGCTTGCCCCGATCGGCGCGGCAAGCACGCGCATGCGCGCCCACTCGGCATCGGTATAGGAAAAGCCCGGCCATTCCATGCGGCCGTCTTTAATGGCGGTCATCCCCCTGGCCCAGAAAGCCAGCCGCGCCAGCGCGCCTGATGTCATGCCACTCATCGCCACCCCCGCCGAATGAAACACATCCAGACCATATCACCGCGTCACTGCCAAGCGACAGACGGATATCCTACTGGAACCCGGCCGCATCGACCGAGCCCTTCGGACAGCCCGCCTTGGTCGTCGGCGCCGAGGCGAGCATGAGAGTGCTCAGCGAACTGTCGGGGCCGATCGGGCCGGTCAGGCCGAGCGTCAGCTCGCCGATCAGCCGCCTGCCGCTCGACGGATCGACCAGGCAGGAGACACGCACCCGCGCGCCCGACCCGGCGCCGAAGGCGCTGTCGAAGGCGCTGCGGATCTGGTCCGAAGTCAGCTGCTTGCCGACATTCCTGGTGAAGAGCTCGCGCACCGGCGAGGCATTCACCGCCCGCATCAGGTTCAGCGCCTCGGCAAAATACTCCTGCTGGCTCTTGCCGTAGCAGGTGCCGTGCTTAATCCATTCATGCCGTTCGAGCTTGGAGGCGGTGCCAGGCATCACCTGGTCGAGTTCGGCGCGCGTATTGGCATCGAGGTTGACCGGCGGCAGGTCGGCCCAATGGGCCGGATTATCATTGGCCTTGTCGCTCGCCGGCACCTGGCAATAAAAATTGCCGTTCGGCTGCGGCCAGAGCCCATGCAACGTGAAATGCGACGCGTCGAAGCCGCCCGCCGTCTGCGCCTGGCATTCGGGCTTGCTCGACTTGGTTTCGCAGAAGGCCGGCTGCCAACTCAGCGCAAAGACATATTCGGGCTTTCCCGAAGCCGCAGGCTTGCCCTGATCGGCGGGCGCGGCCGGCTGGGCGGCTGCGCTGCCGCCGGCGACATGACCGCAGCTGATCTTGACCCAGCGACGCTCAGGATCGGCGCCCGGCACGCGGATGAGGTAATGCGTCGGCGCATCCTTGTTGCCGGCCAGGAGGTCGTAGCTCTGTCCAGCCGTTGTCGCGATATTGCCGGGGTTCTTGCCGCTCTTGATTGTCTGCGTTGCTGGACAGGCAGCATCGGCCACGAAGGAGCCGCTCATCTTCACATCGGCGCGCGCTAGGCCGACACCGGCCAGCGCCACCAACACCGCACCCCATATCGCCGATATCCGCATTCCAGCACTCCTAGCGTTTCATAGCGCAAGCTAGAAACGTGTGACATGTCAGAATTACGATTTCTTTCGTCCGCCGCAAAAAACAATCGCTCGGTCGATCAGACCCCGCCCTCCTCGACCCGCTTCGTCAACATACGCAGCAGATCAAGCGCGGTCTCAAGCACGCGAGGCTCGATGCCCTCGCTGATGCGGTTGGCCCAGACATGCTGGCGCGTGCCGATATCCCTGATCGCGGCCCGGCCCGCATCGGTCATCGCCAGGAGCTTGGCGCGGCGGTGCGCCGGGTTGTCCGCATAGGCGGCGAGCCCTTCGGCGGCCAGAATGTCGGCAAGGCGCTGCACGCTCTGACGGGCAAGCCCCATGTCGCGGGCAATGTCGGCCACCGATTTTGGCTCCTTCAGCACCGCGCCCAGAACCTGCCAGCGCGCCGCCGTCAACCCGGCAGGCTCCGCCAGCCGGTCGGCCGCGTCGAGAAACCCGCCATTCAGCCGGAACACGGCAAGCACCATTTCGGTGAGCACATCTCCGGCTTCGGTCCTGCTTGTCATTTCTGGCCGGCCTCGATGGTGGAAACGAAAGTGTTGACGGCTTCAGCCACCGCCTCCGGCTTGTCAAGCATCACCCAATGGCCGGAACCGGCGACGGTTCTGTGGCCAATTCGGCTGCACAGCCGAAACAGGGCCGCCGCATTGTCATTGGCCTCCGTAGCCAGCACGAAGATCGGCCCGCGATAGGCGTCGAGCGTCGGTTCGGGATTCCATTCCGCCAGCGCCTTGCCGACGCCTGCCAGAGCCGCCGGATCGACCACCGCCGCATCGGCGAGGACCCGTTTGCGGACATCTGGATTGGATCCGGCGATCGAGGTGTAATAAGCGCTCAGGACGTCGCCGCCGTTTGGCCCCGCCAGATCGCGCACGAACCCGTCGCGAATCTCTTTGGGCAGGGCGCGCGGATCGGTCGCCGGATCGACCAGCAGGATGCCGGCAACACGGTCGGCATGGCCGGCGGCATAGGCGAGCGCGGCCCCACTGCCGCCGCTATGTGCAACGAGGACAAACCGCTTCAGGCCGAACGCATCGGCCACCGCACTAATATCGTCGGAACGGCCGTCATAGCCGTAGTCGGCATCAGCTGCAGGCGCCGATGCGCCATGGCCGCGAAAATCGAAGGCGACCGCCTCACGGCCACCTGCGGTGAGCTGCATCACCCGGTTCCACTGTGTGGCGCGGCTGCAGTCGCCATGCGCGAACAGGATCGGCAGGCCGTCGCCGGATTTGATGTCGTAGCCGGCAAGCTGGCCCTGCGGGCCGGCAATGGTTGAGGTCTTCATGGTCATCTCCCTGGTCTGGCTGGAAGCAATGCCGGGCAGGAGCATTGCGGATGAAAGGCTCGCCAGCAGAAACGCGCGGCGCGAAACGGTTTTCATGGTCATGCTCCGATCCAATTGACAGTATGCTGTCATATAACCAAATTGACAGCAAGCTGTCAATAGTGACCCCGGCTGATTTCGACCTCCCCTTGACGTCGGTCCCGCCGTCGCCCAACAGTCGCCGAGGAGCGAGACATGGCATTTGACAAGCAGACGACGCTGGCCTCTCCGACCGGGGCCACGCTCAACCTCTATGTGAAGCACGCGGGGGGCTCTCCACGCGCGGTAGTCCAGGTCAATCACGGCCTGGCCGAACATGCGGCGCGCTATGCCCGCTTCGCCGATTACCTCAGCACCCGCGGCTTTCATGTCTACGTCCACGACCATCGCGGCCATGGCGCGACCAAGGCGCCCGATGCCCCGCTCGGCAGGTTCGCCGGCACAGGCGGCCCGGCCAAGGTGATCGCCGATGTCGATGCCGTCCACGATTTGATCGCAAGGGAGCAGCCCGGCCTGCCGGTCATCCTGTTCGGCCATTCGATGGGTGCGTCGGTGGCGCTCAACTACCTGCTGGCGCACTCGCCGCGCGTCCACGCCGCGGCGATCTGGAACGGCAATTTCTCACAAGGCTTGCTCGGCCGGCTTGCGCTCGCCATCCTCGCTTATGAGCGCTTCAGGCTCGGCTCCGATGTCCCCTCACGCATCTTGCCCAGGCTGACCTTCCAGGCCTGGGGCAAGGCGGTGCCCAGCCACAAGACGCTCTTCGACTGGCTGTCGCGCGACGAGGCAGAAGTGGCGAAATACATTGCCGACCCGCTGTGCGGCTGGGATGCCTCGATCTCGATGTGGCGCGATGTCGTGGAGATGGCGCAGAAAGGCGGCAAGGATGCGGGCTTTGCCGGCATCAGGCGCGACCTGCCCGTCAGCATCGTCGGCGGCGAGAAGGATCCGGCCTCCGACTATGGCAAGGGCATCGACCATCTCGCCAAGCGCATGCGTGCGATGGGCTTTTCGAATCTGGTTTCAAAGGTTTACGCCGACACCCGCCACGAAAGCTTGAACGAGGTGAACCGCGATGTCGTCATGGACGATTTCGCTGCCTGGGCCGATAGCGTGCTCAAACGCTGACATCGCTGGCCCACCGCAAGGCCCGTGACAGCGGCATCCCGGGTTGATAGAGGCTGCGGTTCCGACCCGTTTTTGGTGATTTATGGCTGAACCTCCGCTGAAAGGCGTCCGCGTCGTCGAACTCGCCCGCATCCTGGCCGGCCCGTGGGCAGGACAATTGCTGGCCGATCTCGGCGCCGATGTCATCAAGGTCGAGAGCCCCGATGGCGGCGACGATACCCGCAAATGGGGTCCTCCCTTCGTCATGAGCCATGATGGCGAGAACCTGTCGGCCGCCTATTACCACTCCTGCAATCGCGGCAAGCGCTCCATCGCCGTCGATTTCTCGACGCCCGAAGGGGCCGAGACGGTGCGCCGGCTGGTTGCCACGGCCGACATTCTGATCGAGAACTTCAAGCTCGGCGGCCTCAAGAAATACGGGCTCGATTACGAGAGCCTGAAGGCGATCAATCCAAAGCTCGTCTACTGCTCGATCACCGGCTTCGGCCAGGATGGGCCTTACGCACCCCGCGCCGGCTATGATTTCATCATCCAGGCCATGGCCGGCATGATGTCGATCACCGGCGAGGTCGGGCGCGAGCCGCAAAAAGCCGGCGTCGCCATATCGGACATCTTCACCGGCCTCTATTCGGTGATCGCCATCCAGGCAGCGCTTCGCCATGCCGAAAAGACCGGCCAGGGACAGCATATCGACATGGCGCTGTTCGACACGCAGATTTCCGCACTCGGCAACCAGAACCTCAACTATCTCGTCTCCGGCAAGGCGCCGGTGCAGATGGGCAATGCGCATATGAACATTGCGCCCTATGAGGTTGTCCCGGTCAGGGACGGCCATATCATCCTGGCGGTCGGCAATGACGGCCAGTTCGCCAAATTCTGCGCCGCCGTCGGACTCGACCATCTCTCAGCGAATCCCGATTTCGCCACCAATCCGGCCCGCGTCGCCAACCGGGTGAAATTGCGCGAGCACATGATCGAGACGCTGAAGAACTGGGACCGAGACCCGTTGCTGGCCAAGCTCGAAGCGGCAAGCGTGCCGGCGAGCCCGATCAACAATATCGGCCAGATGTTTGCCGACCCGCAGACGATCGCACGCGGCATGCGCCTCGACCTCGACGATGGCCATGGCAATCGTCTGCCCTCGGTGCGCGCGCCGATGGTGATGTCCGGCACACCGCTGGTCTATGAACGCCCTTCGCCACGCCTTGGCGAACATACCGAAGAAATTCTTGCCGAACTGGAGAAGTCTAAACGATGAAGACCGGTGGACAACTGATTGTCGACGCACTCGAGGCGAACGGCACCGACCGCATCTTCTGCGTGCCCGGCGAATCCTATCTCGCGGTGCTCGACGCATTGCATGACTCGCCCATCCGCACCATTGTCTGCCGACAGGAAGGCGGCGCCGCCATGATGGCCGACTGCCAGGGGCGGCTGACCGGCCAGCCCGGCATCTGCTTCGTCACCCGCGGCCCCGGCGCCACCAATGCGTCGGCCGGCATTCACATTGCCATGCAGGATTCGATACCCGTCATCCTGTTCATCGGCCAGGTCGCCAGCCACGCCAAGGAGCGCGAGGCTTTCCAGGAGGTCAACTACAAGCGCTTCTTCGGCGACATCGCCAAATGGGTGGTGGAGATCGACGATGCCGCGCGCATCCCCGAACTCGTCACCCGCGCCTTTGCTGTCGCGACATCGGGCCGCCCCGGCCCCGTCGTCGTCTCGCTGCCGGAGGACATGCTGACCAGTCTTGTCGACGCGCCCGCGGCCTTGCCGCACACGCCGGTCGAAACCCGGCCCGGCGAAGCCGAACTCGATGCTTTGGAAAAGCTTCTGGCCAAAGCCAAGCGTCCCTTCGTCATCCTCGGCGGCACACGCTGGGACGAGGAAGCGGTGGCACGTATGCGCACCATTGCCGAGGCCTGGTCGCTGCCGGTCGGCTGCTCCTTCCGCCGCCAGATGCTGTTCGACCATCTGCACCCGAACTATGCCGGCGATGTCGGCATCGGCATCAACCCGAAGCTGGCCACCGCCATCAAGCAGGCCGACCTGGTGCTGCTGATCGGCGGCCGCATGGGCGAGATGCCGTCCTCCGACTATACGTTGCTGAAGAGCCCTTACCCCGACCAGACGCTGGTCCATGTCCATGCCGATGCCGGCGAACTCGGCCGCGTCTACCGGCCGACCCTGGCGATCAACGCTTCGCCTTCGGCGTTCGTCGAGGCTTTTGCCAAGCGCAAGCCAACCTCCACGCCAGCCTGGGCGGATGAGACAGCGAAAGCACACGCTGCCTACCTCGACTGGTCGACGCCGCCTGAGACCGGCCCCGGCCCGGTCCAGATGGGGCCGATCATGAACTATCTGGAAAAGATTTTGCCCGATGACGCCATTTTCACCAACGGCGCCGGCAATTACGCCACCTGGGTGCACCGCTTCCACCGCTTCCGCCGCTTCGCCACCCAAGGCGCGCCGACCTCCGGCTCGATGGGTTACGGCACCCCGGCTGCGGTCGCCGCCAAGGCGCTCCATCCCGACCGCACCGTGATCGCCTTTGCCGGCGACGGCTGCTTCCTGATGAACGGACAGGAATTCGCTACCGCCGTGCAATACGACCTGCCGATCATCGTTATCGTCGTGAACAACGGCATCTACGGCACCATCCGCATGCACCAGGAGCGCGACTATCCCGGCCGTGTCGTCGCCACCGATCTGAAGAACCCTGACTTTGCCGCTCTTGCCCGCGCCTATGGCGGCCACGGCGAGACGGTCGAGAACACGGCAGATTTTGCCCCTGCCTTCGAGCGTGCCCGCGCCAGCGGCAAGCCGGCGATCGTCGAAATCAGGCTCGACCCCGAGGCGATCACGCCGACGCGGACGATGACGCAGATCCGCGACAAGAGCTGAGAAGTTAGCAGCGAAAGCCGAGTTCCGTCACACCCCCCTCTGTCCTGCCGGACATCTCCCCCTCAAGGGGGGAGATTGGATGTCATGTCGCCCTTCGCCAATCTGCAGCGTTGCAGACAGGGCGCTATGGTCAGAGCTGCTGATCTCCCCCCTTGAGGGGGAGATGTCCGGCAGAACAGAGGGGGGTGCTGTCCCGCCGACGCTGCCAAGACGATCGCCCCTTTCCTGATATCTACAAGCGAGCTATCAGACCGCTGCCAGCGCCTGCGTCAGGTCGGCGATAAGATCGTCCGGATGCTCGACGCCGATCGACAGCCTGACCGTGGTCTCCAGCACGCCAATGCGCTGGCGCACGTCGAAGGGAATGCCGGAGTGCGTCATCGCCGCCGGGTGGCTGGCGAGTGACTCCGTGCCGCCGAGGCTCACCGCCAGCTTGAATATTTGCAGCCCGTTGAGAAATGCGAAGGCCGCCTTCTCTCCGCCTTTGATATCGAAAGAAAATGTCGACCCGGCGCCGCTGCATTGCGCCTTGTAGGCCCGTCCCGCTGCCGTATCCTCGCCCAGGAACGGCAGGTAATGCACCTTCTCGACCTTGGCGTGATCGCGCAGGAATTCGGCCACGAGCCGCGCATTGTCGTTGGCGCGCTCCATGCGGATGGACAGCGTCTCCAGCGAGCGGCCGAGCATCCAGCAGGAATGCGGGTCGAGTTGCGTGCCGATGGCGCCGCGCAGCGCCTTGATCGGCTTGGTCACCGCCTTGCTGCCCATCGCCGCACCGGCGATCAGGTCGGAATGGCCGCCGACATATTTGGTCAGCGAATAGACGGAGACATCCGCGCCATGTTCGATCGGTCGCTGGAACACCGGGCCGAGCAGCGTGTTGTCGCAGACGATGATCGGCGTTGATCCTTGGCTTGCGCCGATCTCGTCGGCAAACTTCCGGATCAGTGCGATGTCGACCAGGCTGTTGGTCGGATTCGACGGCGTTTCGATGAGAATGACCGAGACACGCCCCTTCGCCACCGCTGCATCAGCAGCGGCCCGCACCGCCTTGTCGTCGACGCCCGCGGGGAAACCCGCCGCCCCCCTGGCCCAGCCGGGCCCGGGGCGCGGCGAAATCCGGGAGGTGCCGCCGGCAAAGGGCGGGGGATTCAAGAATACCAAGCCCCGCCCGGCGA
>NZ_JAMYVM010000027.1:0-84978 GCF_040324035.1 Mesorhizobium sp. M0016
CGCGAGCACAAGAAGCTCGCTCTGCGCCAAGCCGCATGACCAGCATCATGGCCGCCCCTTTTTGCAGAACTTGACGCACACAACCGTTCTTAGTTTACGGCAGGCGATCTGGGGGCTCTGTCAAGTTGTGCGCGCGTTTTCTTTAGTTCTGGCAGTTGGGGCAATTGTCGCGGCAGCGACAGGCCGGGTCGAGGCACTGGAATACAAGCCGGTTACTTCTCCGGGCCAGCAGACCTTCCTTTTGGTCTCCGGCGAATTTGGCATCAACGAACCCTTGAACGCGTTCAGCAACGCCGTTGCGAGCAGCGGGGCCGTGGCAATCGTTTTCGACTCTCCTGGCGGCAGTGTTGGCACCGCGATGCAGATAGGCCGCATGATCCGTGCAGCCGGATTGGACACGGTCCAGCTTCGCCAACTTGAATGCGCTTCCGCGTGTTCACTGGCCTTCATGGGCGGTGTCCACCGCGCAGCCGACCCAGGCTCCATCGGCGTTCATCGATCATCCTTCGCGCCAGACAGCGGTATGTCCGCCGACGAAGCTGTGGCCAGCGTCCAGGCTGTCACTGCCTTGGTCATGTCCTACATGAGCGACATGGGCGTGGATCCCAGACTCATGCAAATGGCCTTGAGCTATGATAGGTCCGACATGAGATACCTGTCGGCCAGCGAAATGGCCGACCTAAAGCTGACCACCGTTGCCGCGACGCGGACGCCGCTGGATACCTCTCAGCTGCCCGCCCGACCCACTCCCGCTCCCGAACCGAACGCCGTGGCCAAGCAGCAAATGGAGAGCGCTGCGGTGGCCTTCATCAAGGGGCTCATCGAGAGCCACGGGGCTAACGCTCAATTGGCCCTCGCGCAGGTTCAGGCGTCCTACGCTCTCTCCGTCGACTATTACGGGAAATGGACTGACCTGAACGCAATCATCGAGGACAAGATGAACTATTTCCAGCGCTGGCCCGAGCGGGTATACAGGGTCCACGACAACAGCGTCATGGCCACGTGCGCCAACGACCAGTGCATGGTCTCGGGCGTCTATGACTGGGTTGTGCGCAGCCTGCCGAGACACAAGCAGGCAAAAGGCGTGGCGAACTTCAGCTACACGATCTCGGTTGGCCCCAACCCCAAAATCGTCGCAGAGACGGGCAAGGTTCAGCGCTGACTGGTGACTTGGCTGCAGGCCGAACCAGCGGACATTTTTGGCAGACCTGTGTTTCGGTATTTGCGTATGGAGCAAAAGCCATATCCCCCCGGTACCCCTTGGGGTAACCCGCATTCTCGCCCTATACCGCGCGTTCATCGTGGGCCGACCAGGCATTTTCGCCCCTGTGCGCTGCCCAATCTCGTCGTATCCTTGTACAATCTGCAGAAATAAAGTCACTTCTGGCACAAGCTCTGATCTTGCTGCTTTGAGTTGACCAACGGGGCCTTCACAGGCCCCGTTTTCTTTTGCAGGACGGTCCGCGCCATAGCGACGACCGTGCCGTTTGCGGCGGCGCAAACCCGAACCGACGCTCTCTCTAAGACCTCGTCAATCACTTTGAACCGCAGATGAACGCCGGCATCAGCGCCGGTTCAGTCGCATCAGGGCATTTTGATGGCGTGTTCAAGGAGACACTCCGCAAATGCTCGCTCGCCGCTTCACCATCGTCTGCCTGTTGATGAGCCTGTTCGGGATGCTCTTCGCCATCCTCGTGGCCGAATCCGGCCGTCCGGCCCGTTCCTGGGATGCAGCCAGTTCCTGCCAATTCGATTGCATGAACCATTTTCGCCCCTGAGACGACAAAGACATAGATCCAAACAGAAAAGCAAAAGCCATGAACCGCATCGCCATCAACGCCCTCCAGACCCTTCGGCTCCTGCCGCGGGCGGCGCTCGTCCTGGTCGTGCTGTCGGCGCCGGTCCTGGCCATGCCAATGATGCGGGCCAATGCCGACACGACGATCGACGCGCCGGCGACGAAGACGCATGGCGTCGGCTTTGTCTTGCTGGTCAGTCTGCAGCGCGGGTAAGGTGTGCCGGTATTAAGGTGATGCCGGCCTGCAAGTGGCGGCCTTGGTGCTCACATGCTTCGAGTACGCTCCGCTCCGGTTCTCGAAGCCAACCAGTTTGGTCGCTTCGCGCCCGTCCTCGACTCCGGCTCAGCCTTACCTGAATCTCAGCACACCTTGGGCGTGGACGAATAAATCGACCACTTGGCGGCCACCCTCCCCTCCCAAGTGCGGCGTCAAGTCTCTATATTGAGCCATGGAAAAGCGAATCTACCCACAAGCTATCGAATCGGTCGTCATGCCGGAGCCTTTCGGCAAGCAGAGCTTTGACGACGCCAAAAAGGCCGTGGCCGCCTTGCAGGTGCTCTACGACCGCAACACCAAGTTTCTGCGCGACTCCTTTGCCACGCTTGCCGCCGGCGGCGACGAAAGCAAGCGCTACCGCGCCTTCTACCCGGAGATCGGCGTCACCACCAATTCGTTCACCCAGATCGACTCGCGCCAGGCCTACGGCCACATGCCGACCCCCGGGCATTTCTCGACCACCATCACCCAGCCGGTGCTGTTCGAACGCTATCTCGTAGAGCAGCTTCGCCTGATCATGCGCAATCACGGCGTGCCGGTAACGGTTTCGGAATCGACCACGCCGATCCCGCTGCATTTCGCGTTCCTTGAAGGAACCCATGTCGATGGCGCCGCCGCCGACCGCATCAAACGGCCGATCCGCGACCTGTTCGACGTGCCGGATCTTGACGGCACCGACGACCAGATCGCCAACGGCACCTTCGAGGTCGCGTTCGGCGAACCAAGGCCGCTGGCGCCGTTCACGGCGCAGCGCATCGACTATTCGCTGCACCGCATGACGCACTACACGGCGACCAGCCCGCAGCATTTCCAGAACTTCGTGCTGTTCACCAACTACCAGTTCTACATCGACGAGTTCGTCGCCCGCGCGCGGGCCCAGATGGCTGAAGGCGGCCACGGCTATACCGAATTCGTCGAACCGGGCAATGTCATCACCAAGGCAGGGCAAAACGCACCCAGCGAAGGCGTGGCGGCGCCGCGCCTGCCTCAGATGCCAGCCTATCATCTGAAGAAGCCGAACCATGGCGGCATCACCATGGTCAACATCGGCGTCGGCCCGTCCAACGCCAAGACGATCACCGACCATGTCGCGGTGCTGCGGCCACATGCATGGCTGATGCTCGGCCATTGCGCCGGCCTGCGCAACACTCAGGCGCTGGGCGACTATGTGCTGGCGCATGCCTATGTCCGGGAAGACCATGTGCTGGACGATGACCTGCCGGTGTGGGTGCCGATACCGCCGCTGGCCGAGATCCAGGTGGCGCTGCAGGAGGCGGTCGCCGAAGTCACCGGACTTTCCGGCTACGATCTCAAGCGCATCATGCGCACCGGCACCGTCGCCACCATCGACAACCGCAACTGGGAACTGCGCGACCAGCGCGGACCGGTGCAGCGGCTGTCGCAGTCGCGCGCCATCGCGCTCGATATGGAATCGGCCACGATCGCCGCCAATGGCTTCCGCTTCCGCGTGCCCTACGGCACGCTGCTTTGCGTCTCCGACAAGCCGCTGCATGGCGAGTTGAAGCTGCCCGGCATGGCGACCGAATTCTACAAGCGGCAAGTGGCGCAGCATCTGACCATCGGCATCAAGGCGATGGAGAAGCTGGCGGAAATGCCGATGGAACGGTTGCATTCGCGCAAGCTGAGAAGCTTTTCGGAGACGGCCTTTCAGTAGACCGGCTTGCCGTAAATGTTTGCCGCGAGGCGTTTCGTCATCTTGATTGGGCCGCATTTCAGCCGATAAAGGCCTGATACCTCGGCAATGTATTACCCGGTCTATGGGCAAAACCCGGTCTGATGGCACGCGTGCGAAAGATGATGGCTTCAATGGCGTTCCTGGCAATGCTCGGCCTCTCGGCCGCGCTTGTAGCCGGGTTCTTTGGCGCACTGCATCCGGCCTTCGATTCCTTCGCCCATTTCCGCATCC
The DNA here is from genome assembly GCF_040324035.1 of Mesorhizobium sp. M0016. Taxonomy (NCBI): domain Bacteria; kingdom Pseudomonadati; phylum Pseudomonadota; class Alphaproteobacteria; order Hyphomicrobiales; family Phyllobacteriaceae; genus Mesorhizobium; species Mesorhizobium sp. M0016. Next base: position 4,003 of record NZ_JAMYVM010000027.1, read on the forward strand.
ATTTTGCCGTGCTGATGGGGCTGATTGCGCTGCCGCTGCTCGCCACCTCGTTTCGCCTGCAGGCGGGCGTGGGCCTGCTGCTGGCCGTGGCCGCCTTCGCCAGCACGTTGAGCACCTTGCCGCGCCTGTGGCCGGTGCAGGCCGCCAATGACGCCGCGCCCGGCAACGAACCGGTCTACCGGCTGCTGCAGATGAACCTGCGTTTCAACAATCCGACACCCAAGAAGGTTCTTTCGCTGATCGCCAGGACCAACCCGGACGTGATCACGCTCGACGAAGTATCGGCCATGTGGGCGACCGAACTCGGCTATATCGAGAACGCCTATCCCTATCGCATCCTGTGCGCCCATCCCGACGGCGTGTGGGGCGTGGCGCTTTTGTCCCGGCGACCCTTTGCGGCCGGCACCGAGCCGCATTGCGAACCGCGCGGCGCGATGGCGGCCGCCACCGTCGATTTCGGCGGCACTCCGGTCGATGTCGCGGCGATCCATTTGAGCTGGCCGTGGCCGAAGGAACAATACTGGCAGATCGGCGAGTTGACCGAGACGCTCACCTCGCTCGGCGAGACGGCGATCATGGCCGGCGACTGCAATGCCGTGCCGTGGAGCGCCGCGGTACGGCGCGTTGCCTCGCTCGGCGGACTGACCGTGATGCCGTCGGCCGGACCGACCTGGATCCACCGGACCCTGCCCGATTTCCTGCGGCGCTATGTGGGCCTGCCGATCGACCAGGTGTTTTCGAAGGGCGGGGTGACCATCCTGTCGTCGACGCAGATGGAAGAGACCGGCTCCGACCATCTGCCGGTGATGGTGGAATTTTCATTGATTCGCGACGAGACCAAGCCGGTCGACGAGGATTCTACCGCGACTGTGTCGCTGACCCAGCCCAGCATGGGCGGCTAGATCGTACGCCACGGGGCTTACGGTTTCACAAGCCTACCAAGGCCTCGATGATGCGCTCGACATGGCCGCCTTCACTGTGCTCGCGCGCGTCGAACGCGATCTGTTTTGCCTCATAGAGCTTGGAAGTGGCTTGCAAGCGCCGCGTGGCTTCGACGCGCGTTTTGTTGCATTGCGGATCGTTGGCAAATTTCAGGCCGCGAACCGACCGCTCGGCAGCCTGCATCATCTGCCCGGCGATACGGCCATGGGTTCCTTCATGAGCGAGAACGCCTGTGAAAAACCGGTTCCAGCGTTTGCGCAGCGCCGGCGTGACGGCCGAGGCGACGCGCGGGTAGGTGTAGGCGATGTTGAGCGTTCCATTGGCCTGGCGCAGGCGGCAGACGCCGTTGACCTGACCCACGTCCAGGCTCCAGTCGGCGGTGTAGCTTGTCTGCGCGATGGCGTGGGTCATGAAACCGTGCTTGGGGCCCCTGCGGTTCATGGCGATAACCAGACCGGCACCTGTCGTGCCGGTGATGTCATAGGTTCGCGTCTTGACGACGGTTTTCACCCCCGCCGACGCCGTCCCGACGACGCCGCAGGCCGCGCTTATGACGGCGACGCAAAACAAGACCAACACGCGCATGCCATTTTCCCCATGGACGCGGCAATGAGACCACAAGCAGACGACGGTTTCAACAATCTTGGCGCCGAGCGCCTTACATGCCTTGGTAAACCCGGCCATCGCCGCCATTTTTGCTGGTTGAGACGGTCCCGGTCGGTGAGGCTCACATGCCCTGATAGACCGGGCCTTCGCCGCCTTGTGGCGGCACCCAGTTGATGTTCTGGTTGGGATCCTTGATGTCGCAGGTCTTGCAGTGCACGCAGTTCTGCGCGTTGATGACGAAGCGCACATCCTTGGCAGACGGATCGGCGGCGGCGTTGCCGTCCTTGTCGACCCATTCGTAAACACCGGCCGGGCAATAGCGGGTCGAAGGCCCGGCAAAGACATCATGCTCGGAACGCTTCTGCAACTCCATGTCGCCGACGATGAGATGCACCGGCTCGTTTTCCTCGTGATTGGTGTTGGACAGGAACACCGAGGACAGGCGGTCGAAGGTCAGCACGCCGTCCGCTTTGGGATAGGCGATCTTCTTGTGCTTGGCCGCGGGCTCAAGCGTGGCATAATCGGCCTTGCCATGTTTCAGCGTGCCGAAGGGCGAGAAGCCGAACAGCGTGTTCAGCCACATGTCGAGACCACCGAGGCCGACGCCGATAATGGTGCCGAAGCGCGACCAGAGCGGCTTGACGTTGCGGACCTTCTTCAAATCCTTGCCGATATCGGTCGCGCGCCAGGCGTCCTCATAAGACGACAGCTCGTCATTGGCGCGGCCGGAGCCGATCGCTTGCGCGACATGCTCGGCCGCCAGCATGCCGGACAGCACCGCATTGTGCGAACCCTTGATGCGCGGCACGTTGACGAAGCCCGCCGCACACCCCATCAGCGCGCCGCCGGGGAAGGAGAGTTTCGGCACCGACTGCCAGCCGCCTTCGGTAATGGCGCGCGCGCCATAGCCGATGCGCTTGGCGCCCTCGAAGGTGCGCGATATCGCCGGATGCGTCTTGAACCGTTGGAATTCCTCGAAGGGCGACAGCCAGGGGTTCTTGTAGTTTAGATGCAGGACGAAGCCGACCGCGACCTGGTTGTCCTCCAGGTGGTAGAGGAAGGAGCCGCCGCCTGTCTTCAGGTCGAGCGGCCAGCCGAAGGAGTGCTGCACCAGGCCCGGCTGGTGGTTCTCGGGCTTGACCTGCCACAGCTCCTTGAGGCCGATGCCGTACTTGCCGGGCTCACGGCCGTCGGACAGTTTGTATTTTGCGATCAGCTGCTTGGACAGCGAACCGCGCGCGCCCTCGCCGATCAGCACGTATTTGCCCATCAGCGCCATGCCCGGCGCAAAGCCCGGGCCATGTGTGCCGTCTTTTTCGACGCCCATGTCGCCGGTGATGACGCCCGTGACCGCGCCGGCATCGTTGTAGACGAGGCTGGCGGCAGCAAAGCCCGGATAGATTTCGACGCCTAGCGCTTCAGCCTTGGTTGCCAGCCAGCGGCAGACATTGCCGAGCGAGACGATGTAGTTGCCGTGATTGTTCATCAGCGGCGGCATCAGGATATTGGGCAGACGGAACGAGCCGGCGGGGCCGAGCACCAGGAAATCGTCGGCCGTAACCGGCGTCTTGAAGGGGTGGCCATCTTCCTCGCGCCAGCCCGGCAACAGGCGGTCGATGCCTATGGGATCGACGACGGCGCCTGACAGAATGTGGGCACCAACCTCGCCGCCCTTTTCCAACACCACGACGGAAAGCTCGGGATTGACCTGCTTGAGACGGATCGCTGCGGCAAGGCCCGCCGGGCCGGCCCCGACGATGACCACGTCGAATTCCATGCTCTCGCGTTCGATCTCGCTCATCAACCCCTCCGCTCTGGCCAACCGTTTCCGGCATTTTGCTGGCTCCTGCGCTGCATAGCGCATCAATCCGCGACAGGAAACCGGCGCTGACGTGACAATGCCGATTTCGACAAAAAGTCGCGGATGACAACTCTGCCGCAAGCGTTTTGCGCGCGGCCGCGCTCAGCGTCCCATATTTTAATTGTTCGACGGCTCTCTTATCGGCCATACTTATTTCCATGCGCACGCCGTCCGGCTATTCATTGACGCGCTTCCCCCTTCCGCCCGGCCGGACCTGCCGAGCGATCCTTCTCGCCCTTTCAATGCTTACGCCGGTTCGCGCTCAGGCCGAGCCGGTGAAGGTGTGGGCGACCGGCGCCTATTCCTTTTCCGACGAGCTTGGCGGTTTCCACATCACCGGCGCCTCGGGCACCGGCACCAAGGAAGATCCGTTGGTCATCTCCGAGGAGCTGAATTCGTCAACGCCGGTGACGCTCACCATCCGCACCACCAAACCGATCCAGCCGTTCAGCACCAACGGCGAATTCGCCAACGGCATCCTGTACATGCGTATCGAGGTGCTCAACAACAGCGGCCAGGCCTGGGTCGAATTCCAGTTCGAACTGCAGGAGATACTCAACCAGCCGAGCGTGTTCGGCGACGGCCTGTCCTTCGACCAGCGCAACAAGACGCCCGACAACATCCTGTCGAGCGCGTACGCCGATTTCGACCGCGATTTCGAACCCTATGACCGGCTCTTGTTCAAGAGTGGACAGATCGACCCGCTGAAGAGGGGACGCTTCGAGTTTCTGATCACCGACTACACGCCGCGCTGGACGTTCTATCTGGTGCAGGATCCGCGGATACCGACGGGGTAAGCGGCAGACGCCGTGAAAATCGCCACAAAATGCCCTTCGTGATTGGCGAAAGCCGACGAGCGCGTAATCTCCCTCCTTGAGGGGGAGATTACTAACCGCCCAACCTTGCAAATCGTCTCTCGGCGGACGAATGTGCCCGGCATGACTGCCGCCTCCCCCAACAACCGATCCGACCTGGCCGAGTTGCTCGCCTTCTACGCCTCTGCCGGTGTCGACGAAGCGTTGGAGGACGCGCCGGTGAACCGGTTTGCCGGGGCAGCACCGAAGCGCCCCGAGCGCACAACGGCGCCTGCCGCGCCGCCTCGCGAAAACAAGTTTCCGGAACAAGCCGCCGCCAGCCCCGGGCTGGACGCAAGCCGGGTGCCGGACGCGCCGGCGCGTTCCGTTCCGGCCATGGCGACGGTGCCCGACGAGGCACAGGCGGCCCTGGCCCGGCAAATGGCGGCAAGTGCCTCGACGCTAGACGAACTGCGCCAGCACATGGCGTCGTTCGATGGCTGCAACCTCAAATTCACCGCCAAGAACCTGGTCTTTGCCGACGGCAATCCGGAAGGTTTGGTGATGTTGGTCGGCGAGGCGCCCGGCCGCGACGAGGATATTGAGGGCCTGCCCTTCGTCGGCCGCTCGGGCCGGCTGCTCGACCGCATGCTGGCTGCGATCGGGCTTGACCGGACTTCGGTCTATATCGCCAACGTCATTCCCTGGCGGCCACCCGGCAACCGCACGCCGACGCCGCACGAGACCGAAATCTGCCGTCCCTTCATCGAGCGGCAGATAGAGCTGGTCAATCCGAAGGTGCTGGTCAATCTCGGTGGCCCATCAGCCAAAACCTTGCTCAACACGACCGAGGGCATCCTGCGCCTGCGCGGCAATTGGCGCGTCCACACCACGGCTTCCGGTGTCGCCATTCCGGCGATGCCGACGCTGCATCCGGCCTATCTCTTGCGGACCCCTGCGCACAAGAAGCTGGCCTGGCGGGATTTTCTCGAGGTGAAGGCGAAGTTGCGGGAGGTGGGGTGAAGCGCGCCTCTTCCTTCCACCCTTGTGGGGGAAGGTGGATCGGCGCGCAGCGCCGAGACGGATGAGGGGTGTTCCAGCGGAGTGAGACGTTGGCGTTCCCTGGAACACCCCTCATCCGACCGAGCTTCGCTCGGCCACCTTCTCCCACAGGGGGAGAAGGGAGAACCGCGCCAATGACCTCCCAGGTAATTGAAATACGCCTCTCCCCGGCCTACTCATCCCCCATGACAACAGCCCAAACCTCCGCCGGCAGCCTGATCCGCGAATGGCGCACGCGCCGGCGCATGAGCCAGCTTGATCTCGCAATGGAGGCTGAGATTTCCCAGCGTCATCTCTCCTTCGTCGAAAGCGGCCGCGCCGCGCCATCGCGCGAGATGGTGCTGCATCTGGCCGAGCAGCTTGAGATTCCGCTGCGGCAGCGTAATCAGCTGTTGCTGGCTGCCGGCTTTGCCCCGAGCTTCAGCGAGCGGCCACTCACAGATACGACGCTGGCGCCGGCGCTTGCCGCGGTCGAGAGCGTGCTCAAAGGGCATGAGCCGTTCCCCGCCCTCGCCGTCGACCGGTACTGGAACCTGATTTCCGCCAATGCCGCCATCGGCCCGTTTCTGGCCGATGTTGCCGAGCCGTCGCTGCTCCAGCCGCCGGTCAATGTGCTGCGCCTCAGCCTGCACCCGAACGGCATCGCACCGCGCATCGTCAATCTCGCGGAATGGCGGGCGCATCTGCTGGAGCGGCTGAAACACCAGAACGATGCCGCCGGCGATCCCGTCCTGGTCGAGCTGGAGCGCGAATTGCGAACCTATCCGTCCGGGCTCAAGGGTGCGCGGCCGGTGCGGGTCGAGCCCAACGGCATCGTCCATCCGCTGCGGCTGGCGCATGGCGACCAGGTGCTGTCCTTCATCAGCACCATCACCGTCTTCGGCACGCCGCTTGACGTGACGCTGTCGGAACTGGCGATCGAGTCTTTCTTCCCGGCCGACGAGCAGACGCGAGCGGTGCTGGTGCGGCTGGCGAAGGAACGTGCGGAAGCTAACTGAGCCAACCCCGCGGACCTCCTCACCCCTGTGGTGGCGCTGCCTTGCGCGTTCGGGTGCGTTCCAGGCCGAGTTGGCGCTCGCGCCAGATGATGAACATGCCGGCGGCAACGACGATCACACCGCCGACGAGCGTGTTGATGGTGGCGATATCGCCAAAGGCGAAATAGCCGACGACCACGCCGAGGATCATCGAGGTGTATTCGAACGGCGCCACCACCGAAGCTTCGGCATGGCGGTACGCCGCCGTCATCAAAATCTGCGCCAGCCCGCCACAGAACCCTGCTGCGACCAGCAGACCGGCCTGCAGCGGCGTCAGCGCCTGCCAGCCGAAGGGCAGCGTAAGCAGCGCCATGACACTCGCCGTCGCCGAGAACCACAACACGATGGTCGCTGTTCGTTCAGTCTGGACAAGATTGCGCACGAGCAGGATGGCATTGGCGGAGATTGCTGCAGAAACAAGAGCAGCGATGACGCCCAGCACCTCCTGGTCGCCGAGCGCGACGCCCGACGTGAGCAGCGTCAGCTCCGGCCAGGAGATGATCAGCACGCCGACCAGACCGACCGCAACCGCGCTCCAGCGATAGACGCGAATGGCTTCGCCGAGGAATAGCGAGGAGAACACCACCACCAGCAAAGGCTGGGCATAGTTCAGCGTGATCGCCTCAGGCAGCGGCAGCCGGGTCAGCGCAAAGAAGCCGAGCCCCATGGCGCAAACGCCGACGACACCGCGCGCAATGTGGTTCAGCGGGCGTTTGGTGGCGAACGCCGTACCGAGTTTTCTCTTGAAGGCCAGGAAGGCGATGATCGGGAAGATGGCGAAGAAGGAGCGGAAGAAGACGATCTGGCCGGCCGGCAAAGTGCCGGCGGCCTTGATGCAGGTTTGCATGCCGACAAAGACTGCCACCGACATGACCTTGAGCATGATCCCGGTGAGAACATTAGAGCGCCGCGCGTCGTCTTCGACGCGTAAAGGACGCTCTGACACTTTAAATCTGCGCATCGTGCTTTCCAAAAATCGACATTGATTTTTGGGCCGATGCGCGCCGGGATGATCGGACAGTTTCCCGCCCGCTTCGTCTCCAGGCCCGGCTTTCACTGTTTTGTTGCTTCCCGGATCTCCGCTGAGATGCGCGTCGAACGACGCGGTACACAGGCGCCCATGCCGAACTTCGATCTGACGACGGTCATCAAGGCCTCACGATGATGGCGGAAGGGGAACGCCCCGAAATAGGCATTGGCGCAGTTTTGTCGAGTGACCGTTTCGTGTAAAGAGCGCGCAACTTTAGATTAATGGGCCAGGACACGTCAGCGGCTCCGATAGCGACAGGGAAACCCAAGGGAATGCGAACCGATACCGGCCAGGTCTTCAAGCTCGAAGACTACCGCCCCAACGACTTTTCCATCCCGCAAACCGGCCTCACCTTCCGCCTTTCGCCAGACGCAACGCGTGTCACCGCAGTGCTGACGATCGAACGCCGCGATGGCGCCGCCGCCTCGACGTCGCTGGTGCTGGACGGCGACGGGCTGGTGCTCAAGCGCATTGCCATCGACGGTCGCGAGCTTGCCCCGGCCGAGTATCTCGCCACGCCGGACCAGCTGACCATTTTGAGGCCGCCGGCCCGTTTCCAGCTGCTGCTCGAGACCGAGATCGCGCCGGCCAGCAATGAGGCGCTGATGGGCCTCTACCGCTCCAGCAATGTCTATTGCACGCAATGCGAGGCCGAGGGCTTTCGCCGCATCACCTATTTCCTCGACCGCCCCGACATCCTGTCGGTCTATACCGTGCGTATCGAGGCAAGGCTGGACGAAGCGCCGCTGTTGCTTTCCAACGGCAATCCGGTCGAAAGCGGCGGGCTTGCCGATGGCTGGCACTATGCTGAATGGCACGACCCCTTCCCCAAGCCGTCCTATCTGTTTGCGCTCGTGGCCGGCAATCTTGGCCAGGTCGCCGACAGTTTCGTCACCATGTCCGGCCGCAAGGTCGAACTCGGCATCTACGTCGAGCCAGGCAAGGAGGGGCTCGCCGGCTACGCCATGGACGCGCTCAAGCGCTCGATGCAATGGGACGAGAAAGCGTTCGGCCGCGAATACGACCTCGACGTCTTCAACATCGTCGCCGTTTCCGACTTCAACATGGGGGCGATGGAGAACAAGGGCCTAAATATCTTCAACGACAAGTATGTGCTGGCCGACCGGGAAACCGCCACCGATGCCGATTTCGCCAATATCGAGGCGATCATCGCGCATGAGTATTTCCACAACTGGACCGGCAACAGGATCACCTGCCGCGACTGGTTCCAGCTCTGCCTTAAGGAAGGGCTGACGGTTTTTCGCGACCATGAATTCTCAGCCGACCAGCGCTCGCGCGCGGTCAAGCGCATCGCCGAAGTGCGCACGCTGAGGGCGCACCAGTTCCCCGAGGACCAGGGACCGCTGGCGCATCCGGTGCGGCCGCGCCGCTACCGCGAGATCAACAATTTCTATACAGCGACGGTCTACGAAAAAGGCTCGGAAGTCGTGCGCATGATCCGCACTATCCTCGGGGCCGAGGCTTTCCGCGCCGGCATGGACCTCTATTTCGAGCGCCATGATGGCGAGGCCGCGACGATCGAGGACTTCCTGAAGGTGTTCGAGGACGCCTCCGGGCGCGACCTGTCTCAGTTCGCGCTCTGGTATCACCAGGCGGGCACCCCGAACCTGACCGTCAGTTCGACGCACAATCCGGCGACGCGCGAGTTTACCCTCGAGATCGAGCAGTCGGTGCCGCCGACACCGTCGGAGAGCCGCAAGCGCCTGATGCACATTCCGCTCGCCTTCGGGCTGGTCGGCGCGGGCGGCGAACCGGTCGCCTATGGCGGCGTCGAAGGCGCCACCGTCGAAGACGGTGTCATCCATATCCGCAAGCGCCGACATATGGTGCGCTTCTCAGGCGTCGCCGAGCGGCCGGCGGTGTCGCTCAACCGTGGCTTTTCGGCGCCGATCACGCTTTCGGTCGAGCAGAAGGCCGACGACCAGTTCTTTCTCGCCGGCCATGACAGCGATGCCTTCGCGCGCTGGCAGGCGTTCAACACGCTGCTCACCGACGCGCTGATAGCGGCCTTCCGCCAGATCCTCGGCGGCGCGAAACCGGTTTTCACCGCCAGGCTGACCGGACTTGCCGGGAAGATCGCCGGCGACGAGACCCTGGAACCTGCCTACCGGGCGCTGGCGCTGTCACTTCCGGGCGAGGCCGACATTGCCCGCGACATCGGCACGAACATCGATCCCGACGCCATCTTCGCCGCTCGCGAGGCGTTGGCGCTGGCAATCGCGCGCGCCAATCAGCAAACGTTCACCGACCTATACGGCCGCCTCGCCGGCGACGGGCCGTTCAGCCCCGACGCGGCAAGTGCGGGACGCCGCGCGCTGCGCAACATCCTGCTCGACTACCTCTCGCTGCTGCCGAAAGGTGCTGCGCTCGCCGCCCGGCATTTCGAAACCGCGACCAACATGACCGACCGCGCCGCAGCGCTGACCGTCCTTGCGCACCGCCATGACGGTTCGCCGGAGGCGATCAAGGCGCTGGCCGATTTCGAGGCGCGTTATGGCGCCGATCCGCTGGTCATGGACAAATGGTTCCAGATCCAGGCCAGCGTGCCGGGACGCCGGACAGTCGACACGGTACGCGAGCTGACTGGTCACGCAGCTTTCTCGATGGCCAATCCGAACCGGGTGCGCTCGCTGGTCGGCACATTCGCCAGCGCCAACCAGACCGGCTTCCACCGCGCCGATGGCGAAGGCTACCGGTTTTTTACCCAGACCGTACTCGAGGTTGAAAAACGCAATCCGCAAGTGGCGGCCAGGCTGGCGACAGCGCTGCGCTCGTGGCGCTCGCTGGAGCCGGGCAGGCAAGCCAAGGCCAGGGAAGCGCTGCTGGCCATCGCCGGTGCCGAGAACCTGTCGGCGGATTTGCGGGACATTGTGGAGCGAACGCTGGCCTGATCCCTCCCCCTTGAGGGGACGGTGGACAGCCGCCGAAGGCGGATGGACGGGTGGGGTCGTTGCGGCAGTGCGCGACCTCGACCAACTTCGACCGTGATTGAGAGAGTCGAGCGCTTCGCCGAGGACCCCACCCGGCCCTTGGGGCCACCCTCCCCTCAAGGGGAGGGATTTCAGCGTTATTTCAATCAATTTTTAATGTTTTTCGGCCGCGCCTCTGGACAAGGCGAATCACCTTTGATTCTTTACAGACGATTCGGATGTGCGGTGTTGCCGGATCGTCAAGCGTACGGAAATTCGGGGAGTGCCATTTATGGCCAAGGCGGACGCGTGGGGCGCGCCCGAAGGGACGGCTTTTGAGCGGCGCAAGGCGCGAGGCGACGGCCTCGCCGGCAATACGCGGCTCATCGCTGAACCAGCCTACCGGCGGCTCCTGGCTGCCGAACCCCTTCTGCGCCGTTCGATACCGGCTCTCATCATCATCTTCCTGATCGTCATCGCCGCACTGCGCGTGCTGTCGCTGATGAACGAGCGCGACGAGGCCGAGCGCGACGGCAAGGCGGTGCTAGGTCTCGCCGCCGGCCAGATGGCGAACGCAATCTCGGCCGACCCGACCGCGGCATCCAGCGGTGCAATTGATCTTCTGGAAAGCACGAGCCGCCAGGGCGCCATGGGCAGAAGCCATGTGCTTGTGATCACCGACAGCGCCTTCAAGATCATTGCCGTGTCGCCGCTGTCGACCGGCTGGCAAGGGCGATCGCTGGACAGCCTGGTGCTGGACGGCCAGCCGCTGTTCATGTTCGGCGACCGCGCCGGGGTCATGGATGTCAGCATCGGCGGCCAGGACTGGTACGCGGCGGTGAGCCTGACCCGGGACCGCAAGAACGCCGCCGCCGTGCTGGTGCCGCAGGAAGCGGCGTTCGACAACTGGCGCAAGACCGTCTCGCTCAACGTCACGCTGTTTGTGCTGACAGCCGGCGTGCTGATCATCATCCTCTACGCCTATTTCGGCCAGGCATCGCGCGCCCAGACAGCCGACCGCATCTATCTCGAAGCCCATCAGCGCATCGACATGGCGCTGGTTCGCGGTCGCTGCGGCCTGTGGGACTGGGACATGGTGCGCGGCAAGATGTACTGGTCGCGCTCGATGTACGACATGCTGGGCTACGAGCCCTGCAACTCGATGCTGTCGTTCGGCGAGGTCGACGACATCATCCACCCCGAGGACGGCGACCTGTTCGAGCTCGCCAACAAAATCGTCGAGCGCGAGATCGACCATATCGACCAGGTGTTCCGGATGCGTCACGCCGACGGCCAGTGGGTGTGGATGCGCGCCAGGGCCCAGGTGATCGACCCGGAAGCGCCTGAGATCCAGCTGATCGGCATTGCCGTCGACGTCACCGAGCAGCGGCATCTGGCGCTGCGCTCGGAGGCGGCCGACCTGCGCCTGCGGACCGCGATCGAAAACATCAACGAATCCTTCGTGCTGTGGGATGCCGCCCAGCGCCTGATCATGTGCAATTCCAAATACCAGAAGGACAACGGCCTGTCGGACCGCGACGTCATGCCGGGCGCTGCGCGCGCCGTGCTTGAAGAGCGCATGCTGGCCTTCGCCTCTGAACGGCGGCTGGCCAACACCAACGGGCCGCAAGGGGGCGCAACCTTCGAGCGGCAGCTCTCCGACGGCCGCTGGCTGCAGGTCAACGAACTGAGGACCCGGGACGGCGGCACGGTCTCCGTCGGCTCCGACATCACCCAGATCAAGCTGCACCAGGAAAAGCTGGTCGACAGCGAGCGCCGGCTGATGGCGACCATCCACGACCTCAGCCTCGCCCGCCGGGCCGAGGAAGAGCGCGCCAAGGAACTGGTCGAGCTCAACCGCGAATATATGAAGGAAACCGAGCGCGCCGAGGCCGCCAATCGGGCCAAATCCGAATTCCTAGCCAACATGTCGCACGAGCTGCGCACGCCGCTCAACGCCATCATCGGGTTCTCCGAACTGATGGAACAAGGCCTGTTCGGGCCGCTCGGTTCGCCGCGCTACGAGGAATATGCCAACGACATCAACGGCAGCGGCAAATATCTGCTCGGCGTCATCAACGACATACTCGATATGTCGAAGATCGAAGCCGGCCAATTCTCGGTGGACCGCGAGGAAATCGATCTCTGCCCGCTGATCCGCGAGACGGTGCGGGTGATCTCGCTGCAGGCGGCGGAGAAATCGATCACGGTCGAAACCCGCATCGCCGATACGATGACGCTGTTCGCCGACCGCCGGGCGATCAAGCAGATCGCCATCAATCTGCTGTCGAATGCGGTGAAGTTCACCGGCCAGGGCGGCCATATCTCGGTGCGCGCCCGCAACACGTCAGGCGCGCTGGTGCTGACCATCGAGGACAATGGCTGCGGCATTCCGAAGGAGGCACTGAGCAAGCTTGGCCGCCCCTTCGAACAGGTGCAGAACCAGTTTTCGAAGAACCACGCCGGTTCCGGCCTCGGCCTTGCCATCTCGCGCTCGCTGGCCGAGTTGCAAGGAGGAGCGCTGAAAATCCGCTCGACCGAAGGCGTCGGCACCATCGTGTCGGTGCGCATCCCGGTGAAGAAGGCGCAGCCGGCGGTGAAGGCGGCGGCCTGACGGCCCGCCAATGCCAGCGGTGCTCTCCGCCGCGTTCAAGGACTGAGTAGCCGCGGTCATGTAAGGGCTCCGGCGGCTTTCGCCGCCGGAGACATATCGCCACTCACTCCATGCTGTCGTCGCCGCCGTCCCATTGGTGGTGGCGGCCCATGCGGCCGTTCTTCGGTAGTTCGTTGCGCTCGATCTTGCCGTCATTGTTGCGGTCGAGCATCGCGAACACCTTTTTCTCGCGCCCGGTGATGTCGTCCGTGGTCAGCGTGCCGTCGCCCTTGCTGTCGTAGCGGGCAACGATGCGCTTGGCCATTTCCTCGAACCGCGCCTTCTCCAGCGCGTCAGCGAGCTGGGCGACTGTCAGCTTGCCGCCATTATCGGCGACCAGCTTCTTCAGCCGCGCGTTCATGGCGTCGGAAAACTGGTCGAAGCTGATGGTGCCGTTGGAATCCTTCATCGCCTTGTCGAGGCGCATCATGGTGCCCTCGCGCATTCTGGCGCTGGCATTGTTCTCGGCATAGGCGGTGGTGCCGACGGCGCCGGCAAGCGCGACGAAGGCAAGGGCAAGTCCGGTTGTCTTTCTCATGGGTATCTCCTGTTGCATCGTCACCCCCGATGCGATCCGAAACAGCCGCCAGCGCTTCACGCCCTCACGACCGTTTCGTACGAAGCAAAAGGTCGAAATCCTTTCTGACCTTTTGCGACGTTTCCTTGAGATGTGCTTCCAGCACACCGAAATCCGGCAGGTCAGTCACCGCCAGAAGCAGATCCGACAATCCCGGCGGAACGTCATCGCGTTCGAATGCGCCGGTGAGGCAAAGCCGCGTCATCTGGGTCAGTGCCAGATAGAGTTGGTAGGCTTCGCAAAGCTGCTGCCTGACGTCAGCCTCGGCGAAATCCGGCGACAGATGCGCCAGGATTTCGCCGGTCGCGGTCACCCTGCGGCCGCCTTCGACCTGCCCGGTTATAACCGCCACCTGCGCGATGAATTCGAGGTCGATGAGGCCGCCGGAGATGAGCTTGATGTCCCAGAGATCGCGCGGCGATTTTTCCTTCTCGATCAGCGCGCGCATCTCGGATGCCTCCGCCCTCACCTTGGCGGCGTCGCGCGGCAAGGCCAGAAGTGCCGCCACCTCGGCCTCGACCTCGGCGCAAAGGGCCGCGTCGCCGCCGATGGCGCGCCCCCGGGCCAGCGCCATGTGCTCCCAGGTCCAGGCCTCCTGGCGCTGGTATTTCTTGAAGGCATCGATGTGGGTGGCCACCGGCCCCTTGTTGCCGGATGGCCGCAAGCGCAGGTCGAGCTCGTAGAGAACGCCTTCGGCGGTCGGCGCCGAGACAGCCGCGATCAGCCGCTGCGTCATCCTGGTATAGTAGTGCGATGGTGCGAGCGGCTTGTCGCCGTCGGACTCGTCGGCATTCGCGTCGTGGTCGTAGAGCAGAATGAGGTCGACATCGGAGCCGGCGGTGAGCTCGCGGCTGCCGAGTTTGCCCATGCCGAGCAGCGACACGGTGCCGCCGGCGATGCGGCCATGACGCAGCGCGAATTCGGTGGTCACCGCCTGCAATGCGGCGTCGATGGTGAGGTCGGCGAGATCGGAAAAGGCGCGGCCGGCGCGCGCCGGGTCGATCGAGCCGGCGAGCAGCCTGACACCGATCAGGAATTTCTGCTCGGAGGCAAAGATGCGCAAACGGTCGAGCACGTCCTCATAAGCCCGGTCGCCTTCGATGAAAGCGGCCAACCGCGCTGAGAGATAGGCTCGGTTGGGCAGTTCGGCGAGCAGCGCCGGGTCGAGCAGACCGTCGAAGACATGCGGGCGCCTTGTGATGATTGCCGCCAGCCGAGGCGCGGCGCCCATGATCGTCGCCATAAGCTTCAGCAGGGCGGGATTCGACTGCAGCAGCGAAAACAGCTGGATGCCGGCGGGCAGGCCGGCGAGGAATTCGTCGAAGCGAACCAGCGCCTCGTCGGCCCGGCGCGTCTGGCCGAAGGCTTTGAGCAGCGCCGGCGTCAGTTCGGTCAGCCGCTCGCGCGCTTCCGCAGACTGGGTGACGCGGTAGCGGCCGAAATGCCAGCCTCGAATCACGCGGCAGATGTCGCTTGGCCGCTGGAAGCCAAGGCCGTGCAAGGTCTGCAGCGTGTCGGGATCGTCGACATCGCCTGTGAAGACCAGATTGCCGACGCCGGCCGACAATTCAGGCGCGGTCTCGAACAGCGCGGCGTAATGGCGCTCGACCTCATGCAAAGCCGCGCGAAAGGTTTCGGCAAATCTGGCGGCATCGGCAAAGCCCAGCATATGGGCGATGCGTTCCAGCCCTTCATAATCGTCGGGCAGAATATGCGTCTGCTCGTCGGCGACCATCTGGATGGTGTGTTCGACGCGGCGCAGAAACCAATATTGCTGCGTGAGCGCGTCGCGTGCATCGGCGGTGATCCAGTTGCGCGCGGCCAGCGCACCGAGCATCGGCACCGTCTCGCGGCCGCGCAGCTCCGGAAAACGGCCGCCGGCGATCAGCTGCTGGGTCTGGACGAAGAACTCGATTTCGCGAATGCCGCCGCGGCCGAGCTTGACGTTGTGTCCTTTGACCGCGATCTCGCCATGACCCTTGTGGGCATGGATCTGGCGCTTGATCGAATGAACGTCGGCGATCGCCGCATAGTCCATGTATTTGCGCCAGACATAGGGCTGCAATTCCCGCAGGAACGCGTCCCCGGCATCGAGATCGCCGGCCACGGGACGCGCCTTGATCATGGCGGCGCGCTCCCAGTTCTGGCCGCGCGCCTCATAGTAGCGAAGTGCTGCCTCGACCGGGATCGCCAGCGGCGTCGAGCCTGGATCGGGACGAAGCCTCAAATCGGTGCGGAAGACATAGCCGTGCCCGGTGCGGTCCTGCAGGATGCGGACCAGCCTGCGGGTCAGGCGCGCAAACAGCTCTGTGGCGTCGAGCGGATCGACGATCGCCGGCGCATCCGGATCGAAGAAGACGACGAGGTCGATGTCGGAGGAGAAATTCAGTTCATGCGCGCCAAGCTTGCCCATGCCGAGCACGATCCAGCCGGATTGCCGTGACGGATTTTCGGGATCGGGCAATTTGAGCTTGCCTTGGCTGTGCGCCTCGCGCAGCAGGAAGTCGACCGCCGCGCAGGTGCAGGCATCGGCGAGATTGCTGAGGCGCCTTACCGTCAGCGCGGCATCGGCCTCGCCGGAGAGGTCTGCAAGTGCGATCAGGAAGTGAGCTTCACCCTTCCACTGCCTGAGTTCCATCATCAGGCTGGATTCGGAAACGGTCTCGGAAAAGGCGGCCTTGCCGATCGTTTCGGCGATGGCGAGCAGCCGAGCCTCGACACTGCCATCGAACAGCGCGTCGAGGATTTGCGGCCGGCGGCGCGCGACATCGCGGAGGAAAGGCGAGAGATCGAAGACGGCAGCGAGAAACTCCTGGGCCGCGCCCTTGCCCCCTAGGAATTTCGCCAGCCGCGGCAGGTTCTCGTCCTTGGCATCGCCAGCGATCTCCGACAGTTCACGCCGGGCGCGGGTCTCATCCAGCGGCGCGAGCTGCGCCGCCAGTTGCAGGCGCCATTCGGTCTCGATCCGTTTCGCAGCCATCCTCACCGCCATCAATGGTCCTCCCGCGCCGGGAAGCTCATGATAACGGACAATCCGGGATTGGCAGGCAGAAGTTCAAGCCGGCCATTGTGAAAAGTCATGATCGCCTTGGCGAGGCTGAGGCCAAGACCGGATCCCGGCTGCGAGCGGCTCTTTTCCAGCCGCACGAAGCGCTCGGTCGCCCTGGCGCGGTCGGCGTCATCAGGGATGCCATGGCCGTTGTCGGCAACAGAAAGGCGGATTTCGTGACCGACGCGCTGCAGGGCTACGCGCACAGCAGGCTTTTCCGTCGCATCGGTCGAGTATTTGATGGCGTTGTCGACGATGTTCGACAGCGCCTGGCCGATCAGCTCGCGGTTGCCATTGACGGAAAAATTCCCGTCCGCGGCAGTTTCGAGCACCACGCCAGCCTCCTCCGCCACCGGCTCATAAAGCTCGACAACGTCATGCACCGCGGCGGCGAGATCGACCTTGCTGGTGCTCTCCGAGGAATAGCCGGCCTCCAGCCTGGAGATCATCAGGATGGCGTTGAAGGTTTTTATCAGCTGGTCGGATTCGGCCATGGTGCCTTCCAGCGCCTGCCGGTAGTCGGTGGTCTTGTGCTTGCCCGAAAGTGTCGCCTCAGCGCGGTTGCGCAGTCTGGTCAGCGGCGTCTTCAAATCATGGGCGATGTTGTCGGAGACCTGCTTCAGCCCTTCGTTGAGCGTCGCTATCCTGGCCAGCATGGTGTTGAGGTTTTCCGACAGGCGGTCGAACTCATCGCCAGCGCCGGTCACCGGCAGCCGTCCCGTGAGATCGCCGCCCATGATGCGGCGGCTTGCCTCCGAGACGCTGTCGATGCGCTTCAGCGCGGCGCGGCCGACAAGGAACCAGATCAGCAGCCCGCCCAGGCCCATCATGCCCAGCGCCAGCATCAGGGCGCGGCGGACGACGGCGCGGAAGCGCTCGGGCTCGCCGAGATCGCGGCCGACCAGCATGATCATCTGGTTGGGCAGCCGCAGCACCAGCGCGATGGCGTTGTGGCCCTTCTCGCCCTCGGACTGAATTTCGGTCTCGCCGGGCTGCGCGCCGTTCGGGTCAGAAGCCTGGTTGCGCTGCCGTTCGAGCTCACCTTCGCCGAAACGGCGATAGGAGAAGGGTTCGGTCGTCCAGCCATCGGTCTCGAGCACCCCCGGCGCCAGGCTCTGCACGTTTCCGGTGAGGATCTGGCCGTTGACGTCGGCAATGAGATAGAGGTTGGCGCCGGGCTGGCGCGAGCGCTGCTCGACGACGCGCACCAGCCGCGGCAGGCCGCCGCTCTGATAGGCACGGGCGAGGCCGAGCACCTCGTCATTGATGGTCTGCTGGGTCTGGCCGGTCAGCATGCGGGCCGACAACGACGTCATGTAGAAGACCAGCAACACGGCACATAGCGCGAAAAGCAGGAAATAAAGCGCTGAAAGCCGCGCCGCCGTCGTCCTCATGATGGCCGGCAGGGAAAGGGCCATCGAGTTCTAGCTCATGATGAGATTTGGCTGAAATCTCATCATGACCTACCCCTTTGTTGGAGCATGATCTTCTCCAAAAACCGGTACCTACTTTTTGGGATCATGCTCTAGCCGCTCTTCAGCATATAGCCGGCGCCGCGAACCGTATGCAGGATCGGCTTGTCGAAACCCTTCTCGATCTTGCCACGCAGGCGCGAGACGTGAACGTCGATGACGTTGGTCTGCGGATCGAAATGATAGTCCCAGACATTTTCGAGCAGCATGGTGCGCGTCACCACCTGGCCGGCATGGCGCATCAGATATTCGAGCAGGCGGAATTCGCGCGGCTGCAGCGTGATCTCGCGCGCCGCGCGCTTGACCGAATGGGACAGCCGGTCAAGCTCGAGATCGCCGACCCGGTAGACGGTTTCGGCCTCCCTGGCGCTGGCGCGGCGGTTCAGCACCTCGACGCGGGCGAGCAATTCGGAAAAGGCATAGGGCTTGGTCAGATAGTCGTCCCCGCCGGCGCGCAGACCGGTGACGCGGTCATCGACTTCGCCCAGCGCCGACAGGATCAGCACCGGCGTGGTGTTGCCGCGCGAGCGCAGGCCGGCAATGACGGAGAGCCCGTCGCGGCGTGGCATCATGCGATCGACGACCATCACGTCATAGTCGCCGGCATCGGCCAGCGCAAAGCCGGTTTCGCCGTCGCCGGCGACATGGGCGGTGTGCCCAGCCTCGGCAAAGGCCTTCTGCATATAGTCGGCCGCCTCGCGATCGTCTTCTATGACGAGAATCTTCATAGAGCCGTTATACGCGATTTCGCCGGAAGATTGAGGGGCCGCCATGAGCGCAAAAGCTTTCGTTCAAGCATGTCGTTTTGCCAAAACCGCAGTGCACTTTTGGGCGACATGCTTCGCTGTTAGAGCGGCAGCGGGCGATGGGGGCCCGCTGCCGCCGGGGGCAGAACACGATGACTGACTAACGCGATCGGCCCCTTGCTTCCCGTGCGGCGGCTCGGGGGTGTTGAAACCGCCGCACTGGAAACTGTGTGATGTCAGCCTTTGGCGACTGGCAGCGCGACGAAGCGGTTTGAATCGTCGCGGGTGATCTGCATCAGCACCGCCTTGCGGCCGGACTTGACCGCATCGGCCATCGCCTTGGCGACGTCGTCGGTGCCGTTCACCTCCGTCGAGTTGACCGAGGTGATGACATCGCCGGGCTGGATGCCGCGGTCGGCGGCATCGCTGTCGGGATCGACATCGGTCACCACCAGGCCCTTGCCGTTTTCCGACTTGGTGACGGTGAGGCCGAGATCGGCCAGCGCGGCGGGCTTTGCCGGTGCCGCGGGCTGCTGCGGGTCGGCCGAGGCCTGCTTGTCAGTGGATGGCAACGTGCCGAGATCGACCTTGATGGTCTGGCTCTTGCCGTCGCGCCACACCGTGACGTCGACCGACTTGCCGGGTGGGTAGGCGCCGATCAGACGAGCCAGTTCCTTCGGCGATGCGACGTCCTTGCCTTCGACCTGGGTGATCACGTCACCGGCGGTGATGCCGGCCTTCTTGCCGGGGCCACCGTCCTGGGCGCCCGAAACCAGAGCCCCGTTCTGCGACTTCAGGCCCAGCGATTCGGCGATGTCCGATGTAACCGGCTGGATTTCGACGCCGAGCCAGCCACGCTGCACCGAGCCGCTCTTCATCAGATCCTGCACCACCTGCTTGGCGGTCGAGGCCGGAATGTCGAAGGCGATGCCGACGCTTCCGCCCGACGGCGAGAAGATCGCGGTGTTGATGCCGACGACCTGGCCGTTAAGGTTGAAGGTCGGGCCGCCCGAATTGCCGCGGTTGACCGAAGCGTCTATCTGGATGAAGTCATCATAGGGACCGGCGCCGATATCACGGCCACGGGCCGAGACGATGCCGGCGGTGACGGTGCCGCCGAGGCCGAACGGATTGCCGACGGCCACCACCCAGTCGCCGACGCGAACCTTGGAATCGTCGGCGAAATCGACATAGGTGAACTTGCCGACGCCATCGACCTTGAGCACCGCCAGATCGGTGCGCGGATCGGTGCCGATCAGCTTGGCGTCAAGCTCCTTGCCGTCATTCATCACCACTGTGAAGGCGGAGCCTTCCTCGACGACATGGTTGTTGGTGACGAGATAGCCGTCATCGGAGATGAAGAAGCCAGAACCCTGCGCCACCGGACGCGGCTGGTCGTTGTTATGGTCGCGGTGGCTGAAGCGACGATTGCCGCCGTCATGGCCGTTCTGATCACCAAAGCCGCGGAATTGCTTGAAGAACTGGCGCAGCTGCGGATTGTCGGGCAGGTTGTTCATGCCGTCCGGATCGTCGGACTGGTCGGAGCCGTCATCGGCGGCAGGCTCGATCTTGGCCTTGACCTTGACGCTGACCACGGCCGGCGAAACGCGCTCGACGACATCGGCAAAGCCCGGCACCTGGGGCGCTTCGACCCGCACGGCGTCGGCCAGAACGGGAGCTGTACCAGTGGCAACGGCGCCGAAACCGATGCCGCCGGCAATGGCCAGCGAAGCGGCGGCGGCCAACAGGCGTTTGCGGGTGCGGGAATATGGGTTGGGGGCGATAGTCATGGGTCTCGTATCCTCTTTTCACTGGATGCGGCTCAGGCAGAGCATCCTCGGACAAGAGAAATAGAGAGGCGCACATTACGGCGCCATTTCCGGTGCATGAAAGTTTTGTAATGTTGGGCGGTCGCACAAATCGCTTGGTTGCGCTCGCCTGCTGCCCTATGGTGTACACAACTCAGCACAAGGCTTTCACAATGACAGCAAGCACCACCATGACCATTCGAGTCTCGTCCGAGACCAAGCTGAAGCTGGAGCAGATCGCTACCGATACCAGGCGTAGTAAATCGTTCCTCGCCGCCGAGGCGGTCTCAGCCTATGTCGATCGCGAGCTGGATATCATCGAAGGCATAAAACGTGGCATGGCCGACGCAGAGGCTGGCCGTGTCGTGCCCCACGACGACGCCATGGCGGAGCTCGACGCGGTGATCGAAGCAGCGAAAGCCAGGCGCGCAGGCAAGGCGTGAAGCGGTTCGTCACCTGGTCGCGAGAAGCGCTGGACGATCTCACGCAGCAAGTTGCCTTTATCGCTCAGGACAATCCTGCCGCCGCCCGACGCCTCGCGGACCGTATCCGTGAAATGGGCCGGGGCCTTGGTGATATGGCGACGGGCCGACCTGGCCGGGTAACAGGCACTTATGAGAAGCCCATCGGCCGCCTGCCCTACATCATTGCCTATGAATTGCGCCTGATCGCCGGCCGTCAGAGCATTGTTATCCTGCGCGCCATCCACACGTCGCGGGACTGGCCTTTGGAGGAATGGCCGAGCTAGTCGCTCAGCATCTTGTCCAGCGCCGCCTGTTCCTCGGCGCTCAGCGCCTTGGTTGCCAACGAGCGGCGGGAGCGTGTGGTCAGCACAATGAAAATGCCGCCGACTAGAAGCAGAAGCACCGGCGTGCCCCAAAGCAAGGCGTTGCGCGGGCTGAAGCGCGGCTTCAACAGCACGAACTCGCCGTAGCGCGACACGATATAGTCCATCACCTGCTGGTCGGTATCGCCGGCAACCAGGCGCTGGCGCACCAGGATGCGCAGGTCGCGGGCGAGGTCTGCATCGGATTCGTCGATGGACTGGTTCTGGCAGACCATGCAGCGCAGGCCTTCCGACAGGAGCCGCGCCCTCGCCTCGAGCGCCGGATCGGTGAGAACCTCGTCCGGTTTCACCGCTTGCGCGGCGCCGGCAAACAGCAGCGCCAGAAGCAGGGTGAGCGAGGCCAACGAGAACCTGGTGCTCACGGCGCGCCTGCCGACGGCATGGAGGCTGCCTGCTTGCGGCGGCGCGAGGGTGCGCCAACCCGCAGGCGACGGTCGAGCAGCGACATTGCGGCTCCCGCCATCATCACCAGAGCTCCGCCCCAGATCAGCGTCACCAGCGGCTTCCACCACAGGCGCACCACGACGGATCCATCGGTGCCTTCATCGCCCAGCGACAGATAGAGCTGGTTGAAGCCGATCGTCTCGATGCCGGATTCGGTCGTCGTCGTCTGCCGCACCGGAAAGAAGCGCTTGGCCGAGGTGATTTCGGCTGAAACGCCGCCATCGGCGCCGATCAGGGAAAAGCGGCCGCGCTGCTCGCTGTAGTTCGGACCCTGCGCCGGGAAGAGGCCGTCGAAACGCAGCGTGTGGCCGGAGAGTTCGACGCTCTCGCCGGCATGCATCGACAGTATCCTTTCGGTGCCGAAGCACAGCGTGCCGACAATGCCGAGCGTCGTCAGCCCGAGGCCGAGATGGGCAAGTGCAGTGCCGAACACCGAACGCGGCAGGCCGGCGAAACGGCGCAGCATGATGGCGTGCGACACATTGCCAAAGCCGGACTTGACGGCGAGGTCGGTGAGCGCGCCGCAGACCAGCCAGCAGGCGAGGCCGACACCAAGGGCGGCGAACACCGACGCGCCGTCGATGAACAGCCCGGTGACCAGCATCGCCAGGAGAGCGGCGCCGAAAGCCGCCATCAAGCGCTGGGCGACGGCATAGAGGTCACCGCGCTTCCAGGCGAGCAATGGTCCGAAAGGAACCACGACCAGCAGCGGCACCATCAGCGGGCCGAATGTCAGGTTGAAGAAGGGGGCGCCGACTGAGATCTTGCCGGCCGAAAGCGCTTCGACCGCCAGCGGATAGAGCGTGCCGACCAGCACGGTGGCCGTGGCCGTGGTCAGGAACAGATTGTTGAGGACGAGTGCGCCTTCGCGCGAGATCGGGTGGAACAGGCCGCCGGCCGTCAGCCGCGAGGCGCGCAGCGCAAACAGGGCCAGCGAGCCGCCGATGAACAGCGTCAAAATGCACAGGATGAAGATGCCGCGGGTCGGATCGGTGGCGAAAGCATGCACCGAGGTCAGCACGCCGGAGCGCACCAGGAAGGTGCCGAGCAGCGACAGCGAGAAGGTGAGGATGGCAAGCAGCAGCGTCCAGATCTTGAGCGCCGAACGCTTCTCCATGACGATCGCCGAATGCAGAAGAGCCGTGCCGGCCAGCCACGGCATAAAGGAGGCGTTTTCGACCGGATCCCAGAACCAGAAGCCGCCCCAGCCGAGCTCGTAGTAGGCCCAGTAGGAGCCCATCGCGATGCCGCCGGTGAGGAACATCCAGGCGACCAGCGTCCACGGCCGCACCCAGCGCGCCCAGGAGGCATCGATGCGGCCTTCGATGAGGGCGGCGACCGAGAAGGAAAAGCAGATAGAGAACCCGACATAGCCGAGATAGAGCAGCGGCGGATGGATGGCGAGGCCAAGATCCTGCAGGACCGGGTTGAGATCGCGGCCCTCGATCGGCGCCGGATTGAGCCGGGTGAACGGATTGGATGTCGCCAGGATGAACAGGAAGAAGGTGGCGCCGATCGCCCCCTGCACGGCCAGCACATTGGCGCGCAGCGTCGCCGGAAGGTTGGAGCCGAAGACAGCGACCAGCGCACCGAAGAAGGTCAGGATCAGCACCCAGAGCAGCATCGAGCCTTCGTGATTGCCCCAGGTTCCGGTGATCTTGTAGATCAGCGGCTGCAGCGAATGCGAGTTTTCCCACACGCTCGCCACCGAGAAATCGGAACTTGCATAGGCGCCGGCGAGTGCTGCGAACGATAGCGCCGTGAGCGCGAAGCCTGTGACCGTGACGGGACCGCCGACAGCCATCAGCCTCTGGTTGCCGGTACGGGCGCCGATCAGCGGCACCAGCGTCTGCACCAGCGACAGCACAAAGGCGAGGACGAGCGCGAAGTGTCCGGTCTCAACCATTACTGGCTCTTGCTCTCTTGCCACACGCCCTTGGCCTTCAGCCCGTCAGCGACTTCCTTGGGCATGTAGCGCTCGTCATGCTTGGCCAGCACGCTGTCGGCGACGAAAACGCCGTCGGCGCCAAAGCTGCCTTCGGTGATGACGCCCTGCTCCTCGCGGAACAGATCGGGCAGGATGCCGGTATAGCTGACCTTGACCGATTTGTGCGTGTCGGTGACCGAGAACGCAACCGTCGCGCCCTGCCCGCGCACGACCGTGCCCTTTTCGACGAGGCCGCCGAGCCTGATGCGCTGTCCCGGCTGCAAGCTGGCGGTGGTCAGATCGGCGGGCATATAGAAATAGGAGGCCTTCTGGCCCAACGCATAGAAGGTCAGCCCGGTGGCGGCGCCGAGGAAGGCAAGACCTCCGACAATCACCGACAATCGCTTCTGCTTGCGCGTCATGTCCTACTCCGTCGCCGTCAGGCCGAGCGAGGCGGCAAAGGCGGTGAATTTCTTCGCTTCCTCACTGTCGGCGCCAAACACGGCAATACCGCGATGCAGCGCGTCCCGCGCCTGGTCGGCCTTGCCCAGCACAACATAGGAACGAATGAGCCGCATCCATCCTTCCGTGTCGCGCGGATTTTGCCGCAATTTTTCGTCGAGGCCGGCGACCATGGTTTCGATCATGGCCTGCCTGTCCTGCGGCGCCATCGACGAGGCGGCATCGACGGCTGCGGCGTCGGGGCCTTTGGCGGGCTCTCCTGACGCGACGCTGCGGTTGGCGGCCTCGGCCAGTGCCTGTTGGACAGCTCCGCGCCATGGCGAATCCTGCGGCAGGGAATCGAGCATTTTCTGCCAAGCCGTGGTTGCCTCGGGTATGCGGCCTTCCTGGGCCAGCGCCATCGCCAAATAGAACGAGGCTTTCGCGTTTGCCGGGTCGAGTTTTAGCGCCTGTTCGAAAGCGGATTGCGCATCGGCCGAAACGATGCCGCCGGCCGCATTGGCAATCGCTTCGCCGAGACCGGCCTCGCGGGCAGCCGTGTCGCCATCGAGGCGGATGGCATTGCGATAGGCGGTCACGGCATCGGGAAAGCGCTGCAGGCGCAGATAGATCGGGGCGAGCACGTCCCAGCCGCGTCCATCGCCAGGGTTGGCGGCAAGATGGGCCTCGGCGCGCGCCACCAACTCATCGACCGAACTATCGGCCGGATTCTTGGCCAGCCGTTCGGCAAGCGGCTGCGACGGCAGATCGGGCGAGCCGAGCTGGCTGTACATGCCCCAGCTGAGCAGCGGGACCATCAGCACCGCTGATGTCGCCACCAGCCTGGCCGCCTTTGACGGCTGCTGAAGCGTCGCGGCATCGGCCTGGCCGGCATTTCCCAGCCGAAGGACGCGGCGGGCGATTTCGGCGCGCGCCTCCTCGGCTTCCGCCGGCTGGATCAGGCCGCGCGCGGCGTCACGCTCGAGCTCGGCCAATTGATCGCGATAGACTTCGAGGTCATGGTCGCTGCTGGTCGGAGCGTCCGTGCCGCCGCCGGTCAGCGGCAGCAGCACCGCCAGGCTTGCGCCCAGCGTGAGGAGTGCGGCTATGACCCAGAACAGCATGGTTCTTCCAATAGAGCGAGAGCCCTGCTCTCACAACATGAGGTCGCTGCGACGCTTTGACGGGATTCCGACCCCGGCCCAATGTTCAGGTCAGCGGCGTCCAGCTGCCGTCGGCGTTGCGGCATGCGGTGCCCCGCGCGGTCTGGCCGCCCGTGCCGGTAAACACTGTATGGGTGTACTGGCGGCAATCCTGCGAGCCGACGCGGTAGGGCTGGGCCGCGACGACTTCGCCGGAATGGGCCGAACTGTCGCCCTTCCAGGTCACCTTCTGGCCGCTCGCGGTATATTCGAGCGCCTTGTACTCCGCCTCGAGCGCCTTGCGCTTCTCGGTGCTGGTCAGGCCGCTGCCGATCGACCCGCCGACGAGCCCGCCAGCCATGGCCGAGATGATCGTCGTCGCGACCTTGGCACCCGAGGGAGGTGACGCGGGCGGATTGGTGATGGAGATATCCGGGCCACTGCCCTTGCCCAGCGTTCCGCAGCCGGAAAGAGCGAGCAGTGCGGAAACGAGCGCAACGCGAATCTTCATGGCAACAACCGGTTTTCTTGAACGGGATGCGCTGGGGGCCGCGTCATCGGGGGCGTCAGGACGTCATACTATTGACATTTGTCGGAAATTTGGCCGTTTTTAACGGCTTTTGTGCAATCGAGGGGCCGCCATAACACAGGCATTCGGCCGTGTCGATTGGCCCTGGGCAGTACATCATTGCAAGCTCCGCAAGCGCACAACCGCCTTCAGCCCGCCCATCGTGGAGCGTTCCAGCGCCAGCGCCCCGCCATACTCGTTGACGAGGTCGGCAACGATGGCAAGTCCGAGCCCGGTTCCCGGCTTTGTCTCGTCGAGGCGCCGGCCGCGTTTCAAGACATCGCGGGCCTTGTCCTCGGGGATGCCGGGACCGTCATCCTCGATCGATAGCTCGAACAGGCCGGCTGCGGCCGGCGTGACGGATACGGCAACAGTGCTCTTCGCCCATTTCATCGCATTGTCGAGAAGGTTGCCGAGCAGTTCCTCCAAATCCTCGCGCTCGCCAGCAAAGACGATGTCGGCCGCCGGCAGCGTAAGCGACAGGCTGACATCAGGCTTGAGTTTTTGCAGCACGCGCACCATGCGCTGCACCAGCGGCGTCACCGGCGTGCGGTAGACGACGCTGTCGCGCTGCGCCGCGACCCGTGCCCGCTGCAGGTAGTGGTCGACCTGTTTCTGCATCGACGCCGCCTGGTCGGCGATGAGCTGGCCCTTGGCGCCGCCTAGAGCCCGGCCCTCATTGATCAGCACGGCGAGCGGCGTCTTCAGCGAATGGGCAAGGTTGCCGACCTGCGTACGCGAGCGCTCGACGATGCGCTTGTTGTTTTCGATCAGCGCATTGGTTTCGTTGGCGAGCGGCTCGATCTCGGCGGGAAACCGGCCATCGAGCCGCTGCGCCGTGCCTTCGCGCACCTGGGCAAGCGCGTTGCGAACCCGGCGCAAGGGCTGGAGGCCGAGCAGGATAGCGATCGCATTGATGGCGATCATGCCGACGCCGAACAGGCTGAGATAGGTCAACAGGCGGCCCTGGAAGGTGGCGATCTCGTGCTCGAGCTCGGTCTTGTTGCCCATCACGCGGAAGCGCGCGGCGCGGTTCTTGGCATCGAGGACGAATTCGCTTTCGAACACTTGCAGTTCCTCGTCACCGATGCCGTCGGTGGAATAGCTGCGCTGGAAACTGGAATTGAAAGGCACCTCGGCAACGGTCGGCGACGGGATCGTCGTGGTCATCGAGGACGAATGAAGGTTGCCGTGCACGCCTTCGGAAGCCGGCTCCACCGACCAGTACCAGCCCGAATTCGGCTCCGAGAAGCGCAGGTCGCCAAGGTCGGGAGCGCCGGTGAGCTGGCCGGTTTCGGAAACGCCGACGGAGCCGATCAAATTGAACAGATGCGCCGACAGCAGGCTGTCGAAGCCGCGCTCGCTGGCCTGGCGGTAGAGCGTGGTGATCAGAGTGAAGATGACGATCAGGGTGAGGATCGCCCAGATCGTGGAAAAGCCGATGACGCGGAAGGCCAGCGAGCGAGGCCAGAGCCGCGCCGAAAAAGGCTTCCTTGCTGGTATGGGGAGCGGTTCCGCCTTACGCCTCCGGCTCACGCATGCGATAGCCCATGCCGCGCACGGTTTCGATCATGTCGATGCCCATCTTCTTGCGCAGCCGGCCGACAAAGACCTCGATGGTGTTGGAATCGCGGTCGAAATCCTGGTCATAGAGATGCTCGACCAGCTCGGTGCGCGACACCACCTCGCCCATATGGTGCATCAGATACGCCAGCAGGCGGAACTCATGCGAGGTCAGCTTCAGCGGCACGCCGTTGACATCGGCCTTGGAGGCCTTGGTGTCGAGGCGCAGCGGCCCGCAAGTGAGCTCGGACGAGGCATGGCCGGCGGCGCGGCGGATCAGCGCCCTCACCCTGGCCAGTACCTCCTCGATGTGGAACGGCTTGGTGACATAGTCGTCGGCGCCGGCATCGATGCCCGACACCTTGTCGCTCCAGCGGTCGCGCGCTGTCAGGATCAGCACCGGCATCTTGCGGCCGTTGCGGCGCCAGCGCTCGACGACGCTGATGCCGTCCATCTGCGGCAGGCCTATGTCGAGCACGACGGCATCGTAGGGCTCGGTGTCGCCGAGGAAATGCCCCTCCTCGCCGTCATAGGAGCGGTCGACGACATAGCCGGCATCGACCAGCGCGTCGGCCAGTTGCCGGTTGAGATCCTTGTCATCTTCGACGACGAGTACGCGCATGATCGGTCAGGCCTGTTGATGGGTCAGCTATAGGCCGATTCCGGTGGTCTGGGAAACGACCCTGCAAGGGGGAAGATTGGATCAGTTCGCCGGGACGACGATCTCGGAGCGGCGCGGACGCTGGCCGTCCTTGCCCGGCACAAGCACGACGATGACGCAGACCTCCTGGCCGCCACGCGTCGTCTGCGAAGCCTTGGCCAGCGTGCCGCCATTCTGCTCGGCAACCTGCTGGCCGATCGCGTAGCAATCCGCCGCGGCTGCCGGCGTCGCTTGCGACGCCAACAGGCCGGCCGCTGTGAGCGCCAGTATCGCGGTTCTGACATGAGAGCGAAGCGTTTTCATGGTCGGCGTTGTAACGCAACTGTGCTGAACGTGAAATGAACGGTAAACGGGTGAAAATCCATCCCCGCAATACCCCCTGCGCGCGCAACGAATGAATGCGATCCTACCGCCCAGTCCCTCAGACCGGGCAATGGATTCATAACCGGAAAACCGGCTGCGCGGCTATGGTGTTTGCGCGCAGGTTCTCAATTCGCAGCCAGATTGGGAACAGGTCAAGGCGAGACCATTCTGAAGGGCCGCCCTAAATAGCGCGGGAAACGCCAAATCATCGGAGTGCGCCATGACGGATAAAGACCTTGCCGACCTTTACCGGGGCTATATCGCTTGCCTGAATGCCCAGGACTGGGCGAAACTTGGAGACTTTGTCGGCGACGAGGTGCAGCACAATGGCGAAATGCTCGGCCTGTCGGGTTATCGCCGTATGCTCGAAGGCGATTTCGAGGCGATTCCCGACCTCCGCTTCAACATCGAACTGCTGGTCTGCCAGCCGCCGCGCGTGGCGGCGCGCCTGCATTTCGACTGTCATCCCAAGGGCGTGCTGTTCGGCCTGCCGGTGAACGGCAAGCGCGTGTCGTTCGCTGAGAATGTTTTCTACGAATTCGGAGAGGGTCGCATCCGCGAGGTGTGGTCAGTCATCGACAAGGCCGAGATCCAGGCGCAAATCTAGGTTGCTTCAATCACTTTGCTCGGTGAGGGCGCGTATCCGCAGCACCCCGTGGTAGAGCGCCAGGTCCTCGTCGTAGCGGGCCTCGGCGAACTCCAAGGACAGGCGGGTCTGGTCGCGCGAGCCGGTGGCGAAAGCGGCGCCGTCAAGGCGCGCCCGGATGCTGTCCATGATCAGACGCGTCTCGGCCTCGCCTTGCGCCTTCGACCAGACATGCAGCGTGATGAGCTGGTCGTCATCATTGTCGGCGCCGGTGTCCAGATCGAATGCGCTGGTCCTGCCATAGGTCACATAAGGGAAGGCGGCACTGTCGGCCGCCTGCTCGCGCAACCCGGCGCCGCCGAGCAGCGCCGTCAGCGAGGCATCGCTCTTCAATCTCATGAACAAGGCTTGCAGCAAATCGCCGGGCGCCGTCATCGTCGTCTCCGTTCGCCTGTCACGCTTTGAACAACCTCAGTTTCGCGCGCAACCTAACCGCGTTGCACGGATTTCGCCAGATGACGATCCGCCTGATGGAAGGCGGCGAATCGGGCGGCATGGCCCTTTCACGGACCGGGTTCTATTTGGCATGCGGGGAGTTTCAAGAAGGGTGTTATGAGGAGCCCTGTTTTCTCCGGCAATTCGAGGTCATTTCATGCGAACGCCACCGCTGCTGCCGGCTTTTGGAAAGCTCGGCGTCAAGCCCCCGGTCGCGATTGCGGCAGCACCCGCCCTGTCGAAGAGGACCGTGGCCCTGCGCATGCGCGAGATACTTTCAATGCATGGCGGCCTGGCCTTGAAGCTGTCGGTGGTGGCCTGGACAATCCTGATCCTGGCGGCGGCATTTTTCATGTCAAAGGCCTGATGCCGATATGACAAACCGCTACGCGTTGCGCATGGACGAGCCCGAGAGCTGGACTATCTTCGACATCTTCACCGGCCAGCCTGTCGAGCTTAAGCAACAGGTGATGGTGGCCATGAATTTGCGGGATGCGGAAGCGATGGCCGACCGCCTGAACAGCCGGGACGTCAAGCGGCGGGCAAAAGCCGACCGCAAGTCCTGACGCACGCTGATCTCAGCCGCTCTGATTGCAAGACGAACGCGCGCTAACCGAAATCCGCGGCTGTGAGCACATATATGCTCTTGCGGGTGCGGGCGTAGGCCTTGCTGGCAACGTCATGGATGGAGCTGGACGCGGTGTCGAAAGCCGCCAGATAGGTGGCTTCCGCGGTCGCCGTCCCTGATGGCGCCTTCGAGAGGGCATCGGCTGCGACAGAGAAGGAAATCTGGAACATGCCGTCGTGGCCGACAAAGCGGATGCGCTTGCCGGCCTCGTCATAGAAGCGACTTGGATTGGGGAATGTCAGGCTCATGACGTGCCCCCCTTCGGCGCGGCGGCGGCTTTCTTGACTGTCGCCCGCTTCTTCTTCGGTGTCGGGTTCAAGGCTTCCGCGACGCGGTCGGCCTCTTCCTTGGCCAGGCGCAATTCCCTGAGCCTTGCTGTCTTGATCTCCCTGGCCCTCGCTTCGGACATGTAGTCGGAGGTTGCCTTGTTGCGCTCGGCCGTCTTCTTCTGCTTGTCCATGAAGCGGGCTTCAGCTTTTTCCATGATGCTCTGATTGCCTTCGGCCATCGCCTAAATCTCCTTCGTGCCTGAAATTGTGAAATCGAACTTACGATATAAATAGCCACTTTTGCCTCGAAATTCAATTTTTTGAAATATCTAGGCGCCTCGCGACGTTTCGAACCCTGCAGACATCATAATACTTTTTAATATTTAATTTTGGCCACGAATAATTTTTGGCACTCCTATCTATCGAGTGCCAACACGCCTATAAGAACGGCGCGGTCGCCTATGCCGGCCCCAGAAAGAAGTTCTCATGAAGTTTCGGCCACTCCACGACCGCGTCGTCATCCGGCGCGCCGAAGGCGATGTCAAATCCAAGGGCGGCATCATCATTCCCGACAATGCCAAGGAAAAGCCGCAGGAAGGCGAAGTCATCGCCGTTGGGCCGGGCGCACGCGACGAAAACGGCGCGCTTGTTCCGCTCGACGTCAAGGCCGGCGACTTCATCCTGTTCGGCAAATGGTCGGGCACCGAGGTCAAGATCGACGGCGAGGACCTGCTGATCATGAAGGAAGCCGACATTATGGGCGTCATCGGCAAGAGCGAGACGGCCGCTATCGGCAAGAGCGGGACGGTCGTCACCGAGAAGAGCGTCAAAGCCAAGAAGGCTGCCTGACCGGCCTGGCTTTGCCAGGCTCCGGCGAGCCGCTTGCTTCACCACACCAACGGGATTGAAAAAAATGTCTGCCAAGGAAATCAAATTCGCCACCGACGCGCGCGACCGCATGCTGCGCGGCGTCGAGATCCTCACCAATGCGGTGAAGGTCACGCTCGGCCCCAAGGGCCGCAACGTCATCATCGACAAGGCCTATGGCGCGCCGCGCATCACCAAGGACGGTGTGACGGTGGCCAAGGAAATCGAGCTTGCTGACAAGTTCGAGAACATGGGCGCGCAGATGGTGCGCGAAGTGGCTTCGAAGACCAACGACCTCGCCGGTGACGGCACCACCACCGCCACGGTGCTGGCCGCATCGATCCTGCGCGAAGGCGCCAAGCTGGTTGCCGCGGGCATGAACCCGATGGACCTCAAGCGTGGCATCGACCAGGCTGTCGCCGCCGTGGTCAAGGACATCAAGGCGAAGGCCAAGAAGGTCAAGTCGTCGGCCGAGATCGCGCAGGTCGGCACCATCGCCGCCAATGGCGATGCCAGCGTCGGCGCCATGATCGCCAAGGCGATGGACAAGGTCGGCAATGACGGCGTCATCACCGTCGAGGAGGCCAAGACCGCCGACACCGAACTCGACGTCGTCGAAGGCATGCAGTTCGACCGCGGCTATCTCTCACCCTATTTCGTCACCAATGCCGACAAGATGCGCGTCGAACTGGAAGAGCCTTACGTGCTCATCCACGAGAAGAAGCTCGGCAATCTGCAGGCGATGCTGCCGATCCTCGAAGCAGTGGTGCAGAGCGGCAGGCCGTTGCTGATCATCTCGGAAGACGTCGAAGGCGAAGCACTGGCGACGCTGGTCGTCAACAAGCTGCGCGGCGGCCTCAAGGTCGCGGCCGTCAAGGCGCCGGGCTTCGGCGATCGCCGCAAGGCGATGCTGGAAGACATCGCCGTGCTGACATCGGGCCAGATGATTTCCGAGGATCTCGGCATCAAGCTCGAAAACGTCACCATCGAGATGCTTGGCCGCGCCAAGCGCGTACTGATCGAGAAGGACACCACCACGATCATCGACGGCGCCGGCACCAAGGCGACCATCCAGGCGCGCATCGCGCAGATCAAGGGCCAGATCGAGGAGACCACGTCCGATTACGATAAGGAGAAGCTGCAGGAGCGGCTGGCCAAGCTCGCCGGCGGCGTCGCCGTGATCCGCGTCGGCGGCGTCACCGAGTCTGAAGTGAAGGAAAAGAAGGACCGCATCGACGACGCGCTGAATGCGACGCGCGCGGCGGTGGAAGAAGGCATCGTGCCCGGCGGTGGCGTGGCGCTTCTGCGCGCCAGATCGGCGCTGGCCGGGCTGACTGGCGCCAATGACGATGTGACGGCAGGCATTTCGATCGTGCTCAGGGCACTCGAAGCGCCGATCCGCCAGATCGCCGAGAATTCCGGTGTCGAAGGCTCGATCGTCGTCGGCAGGCTGTCCGACAGCAAGGACCACAATCAGGGCTTTGATGCCCAGAACGAGGTCTATGTCGACATGATCAAGGCGGGCATCGTCGATCCGGCGAAAGTGGTGCGCACCGCACTGCAGGATGCCGGCTCGATTGCAGCGCTTCTGATCACCGCCGAAGCGATGATCACCGACGTTCCGGCCAAGGATGCGGCGCCTGCGGGCGGCGGTGGCGGCATGGGCGGCTACTGACCATCGCCCGAAAATTGCCCGCCTGGGAATCTGGGCGGGCATAAATCAGAACAGGCTGCCGGGGACATTTCCCCGGCGAGCCAGGAATTTCCGTCAGTCAGTCAAGACCAGTCAGCAACGACAGGGAGATCGACAGATGATCACATTTGCCCCGAAGCCAAACGCTGTATCCGCGACCAAGCCGGCGGAGGAGAGCCGCTTCGATCGCATCCGCCGGATCGCCGCCGACAAGCACACGCAGGCCGATGCCGGGCCGATTGGCCGCGAGCCGTCGAAGACCGGCGACAAGCGGCCGATGTGACGGCTGCCAACCTCACGACATCGGCAACGCTCCGCCCTCTTCGGTGCGGCGGGCAATGAACTCGTCGAGCACATCGGATGTGGCAACGGCCGACGCCGGCGGCTGGAACTCGGCCAGCGTCCGCTTCCAGATGCCGGTGGCGCGCTCGGTGGCCGACTTCGAACCGGACTGCGTCCAGCTGCCGAAATTCGACCAGTCGGCGACCAGCGGCTCGTAGAAGGCGGTGCGGTAGCGCGTCATGGTGTGGCCGGCGGAGAAGAAATGCCCGCCCGGCTGGACTTCGGCGATCGCCTCGAAGCCGATAGAATCCTCGTCGCCGGGGGTCCTAGCGCAGAGTTCGGCAACCGTCTGCAATGCCTCGATATCGGTGATCAGCTTCTCGTAGGAGACGCTGAGGCCACCCTCCAGCCAGCCCGCGGCATGGATGCAGACGGTGGCGCCGGCAAGCACCGAGCCCCACAGCGCGAACTGCGTCTCGTGCGCCGCCTGCACATCGGAAATGTTGGCCGCACTGCCGCCGCCGGACCGCCAAGGCAGGCCGGTGAAGCGCGCCAGCTGGCCGGCGCCCAGCGTCGCCTTGACGTGCTCGGGCGTGCCGAAGGCCGGTGCGCCGGACTTCATGTCGACATTGGAGGAGAAGGATCCGTAAACCACCGGTGCGCCCGGCCGCACCATCTGCGCCAGCGCGAGACCAGCCAGCGCCTCGGCATGCTGCAGCGTCAATGCGCCGGCGACGGTGATCGGCGCCATGGCGCCGGCCAGGCAGAAGGGCGTGATGATGGACACCTGGCCGGCCTTGGCGAAGTCGATGATGCCCTGCGCCATCGGGATATCGAGCTGGCGCGGCGAATTGGTGTTGATGACGGTATAGCAATGGACGCCGGCAAGGAACTCGTCCTGCGAGAGGCCGCGCGCCAACCGGATCATCTCGAACCCGTCCTCGACCTGCGGCGTGCCACGGGCGAAGACGAAGGGAAACTTGTCCGACAGGGTCAGCTGCGCACGGTTGACGGCATAGTGGCGCAAATGGTTGTCGACATCCTGCGGCTCGATCCAGGGGCCGAGCATATGCAGCACATCGAAATTCTGAACAAGCTTGGTCAGTTCTTCGAAAGCGGCGAGCGTGCCCGGACGCCGTCCGCGTTCGAGATCGGTGACGTTGGGCGCCCCGGCCCCGGCGAGGAACGTCATCGAGCCGAGCTCCAGCATGAGATCGCGGCTACGGTTGCCCGCCAGCGCCCGGATGGATTTCGGCGCCGAGGCCAGTGCGGCGGTGACGATATCGCGGCCGATGCGCACCATCTGGCTGTCCTCATCTACCAGCGCACCGGCTTTGGCGTAGATCGCCCGTGCCTCCGGCGGCAGCACCTTGATGCCGAGCTCTTCCAGCACGCGCAACGCCGTGCCGTGGATGGCCGCGACCTGGTCGTCCGAAAACACCGGCTGCGGCAGGAACGGGTTTTTGAGCGAGCGATAGTTCGGGTGGCGGCTTGACCCGCTGCCGGCCACGCCGGTGTGCCCGCGCCGGCGCTCGCGCCTGGTCTCCCTTATGATGTCATCGACCATGGCCAAAACTCCTCATTGCCGCATCGCCTTGCCCTCGGGCCGTATGGCGAGCCGGAATAATTCGCGCCGGCCGCTCGACGCCGCCGACAATGTGCACCCAAAGCGCGGTCCCCTCCCCGGCGAATTCGTCGTCCAGCAACGCCAGCGCGACGCTTTTGCCTATTGTGTAGCCATAGCCGCCTGAGGTGACGAATCCGACCCGCCGGCCCTTGTGCCAGTCTGGCTCGAAGCCACTGGCGTCGGCATCGACGGAGCAGAACTCCAGCGTCACGATGCGGGCGGCGCTCAACAAACCGTGCGGTGTGGCCTGGCTGCCCTTGTGAGCCGGGCTGAAATGGAAGAATAGTCTTCGCCGGGTATGCCCGCCCTGAAATTGCCCGCTTGCGGTTCTCAGGTGGGTTGGGTGAGTTTCGGGAATGGCCAGTCCTTTAGAACGACGTCCAAGACGAAGAGGTCCGATCGCCGCCGCACTGCTGGCGGTGGACGCGTGGATCGATTCCTCGCTCTACGAAATCGGCTTCAAGGCCGGCCAGTTCTGGGAATCGGCAACCATTTTTTCGCGGCGCTTCCGAGTCACCGGCTGGCGACGCGGCATCATCGAGGTGCTGAGCGAAGGTTTTACGATGGGCGCCGGCGGCGTCGTCGTGCTGCTCGCACTCGCGATGCCGGCCTTCCAGATCACCACCGGCGACTGGCGCAGTCAGGGCGATTTCGCCGTCACCTTCCTCGACCGCTACGGCAACGAGATTGGCCAGCGCGGCATCATCCAGCGCGATTCCGTGCCTGTCGACGAGATGCCGGACCATGTCATCAAAGCAGTGCTGGCGACCGAGGACCGGCGCTTCTTCGAGCACTACGGCATCGACGTGCTCGGCCTGTCGCGCGCCATCTTCGAGAATGTGCGGGCCAATTCCGTCGTCCAGGGCGGCTCCAGCATCACCCAGCAGCTGGCCAAGAACCTGTTCCTGTCGAATGAGCGGACCTTCCAACGCAAGATCAAGGAAGCCTTCCTGTCGCTGTGGCTGGAGGCCAATCTGTCGAAGAAGGAGATCCTGCAGCTTTATCTCGACCGCGCCTATATGGGGGGCGGCACGTTCGGCATCGAGGCGGCGGCGGATTTCTATTTCGGCAAGAGCGTCAAGGATCTGAACCTCGCCGAGGCGGCGATGCTGGCCGGCCTGTTCAAGGCGCCGACCAAATACGCCCCGCACATCAACCTGCCCGCCGCCCGTGCTCGCGCCAATGTGGTGCTGTCGAACCTCGTCGATTCCGGTTTCATGACCGAAGGCCAGGTGCTGCAGGCAAGGCTGCATCCAGCCGAGATCGTCGACCGCGGCGAGCAGAAGAGCCCGGATTATTACCTCGACTGGGCCTTCGATGAGGTCAAGAAAATCGCCAAGCCCGGCCAGCATTCGCTGGTCGCCCACACCACTTTCGACGCCAACATCCAGAAAGCGGCGGAGGAATCCGTCGAATTCCATCTCCGCCAGTTCGGCAAGGAATACAACGTCACCGAGGGCGCCGTTGTAGTGATCGAGACCAATGGCGCGGTACGCGCCATTGTCGGCGGCCGCGACTATGGCGCAAGCCAGTTCAACCGCGCCACCAAGGCGCTGCGCCAGACCGGCTCCTCGTTCAAACCTTACGTCTACGCCACCGCCATGGAGCACGGGTTCACCCCGGACTCCGTCGTCTCAGGCGGGCCGATCAGCTGGGGCGGCTGGTCACCGCACAATTACAATGGCGGCTCGGCCGGCAATGTGACGCTGATCACGGCGATCGCCAAATCGATCAACACCGTGCCGGTACGGCTGGCCAAGGACTATCTCGGCATCGGCCCGATCAAGGCGATGGCCGAATCATTCGGCGTGGAATCGCCGCTGGAGTCGCACAAGACCATGGTGCTCGGCACATCGGGCATGACGGTCATGGACCAGGCGACGGGCTACAGCGTGTTCGCGCAGAACGGCTTCGCCGGCTCGAGGCACGGCATCACCCAGCTCGTCACCCGCACCGGCGACGTCGTCTACGACTTTGCCAAGGATGCGCCGGCGCCGCATCGCGTTTTGTCGGAACAGGCGCTGAAATACATGAACACCATGCTGGCTGCCGTGCCGGCGATCGGCACCGCGCGGCGCGCGCAGCTGCCCAACATCGTCGTCGCCGGCAAGACGGGGACGACGCAATCCTATCGCGACGCCTGGTTCGTCGGCTTCACCGGCAATTACACGGCTGCCGTCTGGCTCGGCAATGACGACTTCACCCCGACCCGCAACATGACCGGCGGCACGCTGCCGGCGATGGTGTGGCAGCGGCTGATGGTCTATGCGCACCAGAATATCGACCTGAAGCCGATCCCCGGCCTAGACAAACCCTTCGTCGACGAAGAGATCGCGGCCAAGGCCGAGGAAGCGGAGAAGAAAAATGCCGATCAGGCAGCAGCGGATGCCGCGGCCGAGCGCCCGGCGGTGCTGTCCAGCCGCACGACACAGACGCTGCGCGAGATGACCAAGGTGTTCCAGACAGCGCCCGTGCTCGGCTCGCCGCAGACACCGGAGACCCTGTCGGCGCTTTGATTCCACAGCGCTGCTTGCTCTGTGGCCTGCCCCGCTATATCCCCGAACGATAATTCTCTCGTCCCGGTTCTTCATGCTCAAGACCGCCTTTTTCACGCTGCTTTCGCTTGCCATAGCCATCGGCCTCGGCGGCGGCAGCGTCTGGTATGCGCTGCAGGCGCAGAGCGGCGTCGGCGCGATCAGCATCGGCCAATGGACCGCCTTCCCCGAGATCGGCACGCAAGATGCCGACCCCTATTCGAAGGCGCGCGTGGCGCGCGAGGGCGTGCTGGCGCTCGGCAAGGCGGAAGGCTTGTCCTTCATCGCCGAACGCGATGCGGCCGGCGATGAGCTTCAGCGGCAATGCGACTACAGGATCGAAGGCAGTTTCCCGACCGCCCGGTTCTGGACGCTCTATGCCGCGGATCAATCGCTCGGCGTGGTCGACACCGGCAAGCCGAGGCTGGCGGCGCTGCAATCCTACCAGGTGCTGCGTCAGCCCGACAATTCGGTGATCATCGCCGTCGGCAACCGTCCGGCCCCCGGCAACTGGCTTCTGACCGAAGGTTTTGGCCGGATGTACTTCGTGCTCACCTTCTACGACACGCCGATTGCCTCAAGCACCGGCCTTTCCGACGTGTCGCTGCCCCGGATCGTCAAGGCTGGCTGCAATGCGTAGGTTGCTGCACGCCATCCTGCTCGGCCTGCTCGGCGCCGGCATCGTCCACATCGTGGTGCTTTTGCTGGTGCCGGAATTTACCGAGCGCGATGCCTGGTCACGGCTGGCGATGGCGTCCGACCTCTACAAGATGACCAGGCTGGATGCCGAGGCGGGCGGCGCGCCGGTGGTGAAGTCGGTAGATCCGCTGTTTTACGCCGCCGCCTGCCGCTTCGACCTTGCCGAAGGCGTGGTGCGGATCAAGGCGCCGGGCAGCGTGCCGTTCTGGTCGGTGTCGGTCTATGACCGCAACGGCCACAATTTCTATTCATTCAACGACCGCACGGCGACCGGCAACAAGCTGGACACCGTGGTGCTGACGCCGGCACAGATGATCGACGTGCGCAGGGAGCTTCCCGAAGACCTGCAAGGGGCGATCTTCGTCGAGGCGCCGATCGAGGAAGGCATCTTCGTCATCCGCGCCTTCGTGCCTGACGACAGCTGGAAGCCAGTTGTGTCGCAGTTCCTGGACCAGAGCTCCTGCGAACTGCAGGACTACTGACCTCACCCCGACGACCAGCAAATTCAGTGGTGCGGAACAGGCGTCCGTGGTGTGCCCGGCTGGTCCGCCGGTCGCGCCTGGCCCGCCAATGGCGGATGCTCGTAGCGGACGCCGGGAAAAATGATCACCGCCGCCGGCGTACCGGTGTCCTGAACTGCTCGATTGACTGGTGCCGATCGCGGCACGAAAGACAGTACCATGCCCATGGTTCGCGTATTCCTCTCGGTTGCCCCGGAGCACAACGCAACGCCTCCAAATGTGATTAAGGCCGGCAGAGGGTTAACGGAGCGCTAACGGATCGCGGCTAATTTGATGTTTGTTCCAGGCCTAGCGCGAAACCGACACAGTTGCGGTTGAGCATGGTCCGGGTTGTGTCGAGTGTCGGGCGTATCTTCCGTGTCAGCTTCGGATTTCAGGCAAATCGCCATACGGACGGAATCGGGAAAAGCCGAAAGGCTGTTTCGCGCCGCCGTGTCGGCGTTCTGCTCGCTGACCCGCCCGTCGCGCCGCGAGATCGCCCAGCTCGAGGATCTGACGCTGCCGCTGTTCGACAGCGTGCCGGACGAATCGCGCCGCTATGTCGCCGCCGCCCTGTCCGAATGCGAATATGCGCCGGCCGCCCTGGTGCGGCGGCTTTGCGAGGAGCCGGTCGATGTCTGCGCGCCTTTGCTCGTCCGTTCGCGGGCGCTGGGCGACATCGACCTGATCGCGTTGATCGGCCGCCACGGCCTGCCGCATGCGCGCGCCATTGCCCGCCGCAAGGA
Organism: Mesorhizobium sp. M0016; assembly: GCF_040324035.1. NCBI lineage: Bacteria > Pseudomonadati > Pseudomonadota > Alphaproteobacteria > Hyphomicrobiales > Phyllobacteriaceae > Mesorhizobium > Mesorhizobium sp. M0016. The sequence continues at coordinate 43,452 of NZ_JAMYVM010000027.1, forward strand.
TTTGAACCCGGCCATCGCGCAGTTGATCAAGGCGCTGGAAAAGCCGACCCTGGTGCGCGTGCGGCAGCCCGAGCCGATCGCCGACGTGGCGGGCAACGGTGCCGAAGCCGCTGCCGCCGCTCCCAGCGCACCAAAACTGCCCGGCAGCGCCGCCGAAACCGCCAGGCGCCGCCTGCGCTCGATGATGCTCGCCGAGGGCGAGGCGACATCGGTCAATCCCTTCGTCGGCTCAGCAACTTACAGCAAGCTGCGCGAGACGGCGCTGACCGGCAACGCCGCCTTCTTTCAGACCGCGCTTGCCGACGCGCTCGACATCGACTTCTCCACGGCGCGGTCGCTGACCGAGCATTCGAGCTATGTCTCGTTGCTGGCCGCGCTGCGGGCGCTCGACCTCAGCGAGGACAGGGCATTCCTGATCGTGGTCGCGGTTTACCCCCGGGAGTTTCCGCACCCGCAGGCGATCCGCATCTTCCTCGACCGCTACCGGCTGCTGCACCACGAGGCGGCGCTCGACAAGGTGCGCGGCTGGAAGGCCGAAACATTGTCGCGAGCGGTGCGCGGCAACACCCCTGTCGCCGCGAATGGCGACCAAGCGCCGGACGACAAAGCCAGCTTAGCGGCCAGCCTCAAGGCGTCTTGACGGAGAGAAGCTCCTCGACGGAAACCGTTGCGGCCTCGATCTCGACCACCCAGATGTCGGGATCGAATTTTTTCTCCCGCTCAAGCCTGGCGTCAAGCGCGGCGGCATCGTCGCCGGCGCCGAGCAGCGTGAAAAAGCGATCATCCGGTTTGTCCGAATCGTAGCTCGTCTGCGGCGCCGGGCCGAACAGGGAGACGTCGCCCAGCCTGCCGCGGGAGAGCACGAAGACAGCGCCGGCCTCGGTTGCGCCGCGCTTGACGACGGCCGCAAAGCCGCCGGCGCCGAAAACACGGCGCAGCAGGGCCGACACCCAAAACTCGGTGGTTACGCGCATGACGAGGCTCCGGAGGACATGCGCGGCGTCTTAGCCGGATTTTCGTCTATCCGCGAGCGGTCGTCTTGACCACTCAATTGGTCAGGCCGATCTCGCGCATCTTGACGTAGACGACCTCGTCGGGCTCGCCCGTTTCCGGCAGGCCGAATAGCGACTGGAATTCCTTGATCGCCGCCTTGGTGCGGGCGCCGACGACGCCGTCGAGCTGCATGTCGTCATTGCCGAATGCCTTCAGGCCGGCCTGGATCTTGACGATGCGGGCATCGGGCGCCTGGGCGGATACCGGCGCGGAAACCGGGATGGGCGCAGGCGCGGCCTCGGGCGCGGCGACGGGAGCAGCGGCCATATCCACGGGCCTCGGCACAGGATGCGGGATGCCAGCCGTGGTCTGCTTGGCGCCGAGCTGGTCGAGCAGCACAGCATCGATCTCACCGGAGGCCGGCAGGCCAACTTTCTGCTGGTATGCCTGGATCGCCTTTTGGGTATTCGGCCCGGAAATGCCGTCGACCGTTCCCGTGTAGAAATCGAGATCCTTCAGGATGCCCTGGACCTGCTCGACGGTCGGATCGCTTTTGACCGGAGCCGGGCCGGGCCGCAGGATGTTGATGGTGGTTTCGGGTTCGTCCGCGCCGGGGTGCGGAAAACCCTCGATGCTGCGGGTGGCGAAGAAGGCGCCGGCATGCGGAAACGGCTGGTACCACAGCGCGTTGGCGGAAACGTAGAACAGCGTCACCAGGAAGGCGGTCGAGCCGCCGACCAGGACCGGATTGCGCGAGATCGCGCCGCCCAGCGCAATCGCGCCGGCCTCGAACGCGCCGCTGCGGCGCTTGACCGCCTTAGGCTGTTTTGCGGAGCGAGCCATTCCTGTCCCCTTTCGCGTCGCCTTTCGTCCTGGTCGCGGGCATCGGCAGCACCCCGTTCCTGTCGGTCGCGCTCCTCTTCGGCCCGTTCACCGGCAGGCTGATCGTGACCGTCGTCCCCTCGCCCGGCATGCTTTCGATCGACATCGTGCCGTCGTGCAGCGCCACCAGGCCCTTGACCAGCGACAGGCCGAGCCCGGTGCCCTCGAAGCGGCGCGTATAGTCGTTCTGGATCTGCATGAACGGCTTGCCGAGATTGACAAAATCTTCCTCGGCGATGCCGATGCCGGTGTCCCTGACCCAGAAATGCAGCCGCGAGCCGATCCGCTTGGCGCCGACGACGACATTGCCGCCATCGGGCGTGAACTTGACCGCATTGGAGACGAGGTTGATCAGGATCTGCTGCACGGCACGACGGTCGGCATTGATCTCCCCGGCGTCCGGCGCAATCTGCGCCTGGAGATCGATGTTCTTGGCATTCGCCTGCAGCTGCATCATCGACTGGCACATCTCGACCGCTTCGATGAATCGGAACGGTTCGGGCTCGGTCGCGTAGGCGCCGGCCTCGATCCTCGAGACATCAAGGATGGAGGTGACGACGGCAAGCAGATGCTGGCCCGACTCCTTCACCAGGCTGACATACTCCTTCTGGCGCGGGTCCTTGAAGCCGCCGAACATCTCATGCAGCAGCATGTCGGAAAAACCGATGATGGCGTTGAGCGGCGTCCGAAGCTCATGGCTGACGACCGCCAGGAAGCGGCCCTTTGCCACCTCGGCCGACGCTGCGGCCTCATTGGCGGCAGCAAGCTCGTCGCGCAATTCGGCAGTCTCGTCGTTCTCGCGCAGCAGCAGAGTGAAGGTCTCCTGCTGCTCTTCGGCGCGCATCAGTTCGAGCTGAAATGGCCGGTAATTGTCGGCCGTCGAGGCGCTGCCGTCCTGCGGCAGCCTTACCCGAAGATCGAGCCGGCGCGCCAGGGCGCCATCGCGCATGTCGGCAAGCGCGCTGAGATAAGCGACGCGATCGGACAGGTGGATGCGGTCGAACAGCCCGGCGCCGAAAAGCAGTTCCGGCGGCAGCTTCAGGATGGTGCGCGCCTTGGCCGAGGCATCCAGGACCTCGCCATGCCGGGCGACATGCAGGACAACGGCGTCGATCATGTCTTCAAGGCGGTCGTTTGGAAGCAGCGCGGGCTGCGCGCGTGCGGCATCGCCTAGGGCTGCGAGCCGGGGAACCAGCGTCAGGCCCCAGGCGAGCGGCAGCAGCCAGTGCCACGCCGCGACTTGCGCCCCGCCGAGCGGGACGACAGAGGCGACAAAGGGCTGCAGCAGCATTGCGGCCAAGGCCGAGAGGCCGCCCCAAAGTGCCGCGCGCTTTGAACCGCCGATCCACCAGGCCTCGAATGGCAGTGCCAGGGCCAGCAGCGCAACCGGCGACGCCAGGCCGCCTGCTGCCGCGACGGCGCCGGCAAGCGCAAGACCGCCGGCGGCAAGGGCAACCTGGGCTGCCAGCGCCATCTTGCCTGACGCCGCCACCAGCAAGGCGGCGAACCAGCAAAGACCGAAGGCGGCGAAAATGGCTGCGACGGTGACGGCGGCGCCCATGCCCGAGGTGACCAGTGTCACCGCCGCACCGGCGGCGAAGAACGGAGCGGCAAGCATGATGCCGATGAACCGGCGCTGGCGCAGGCGATCGCCCTGGCCGATGATGGCCGGATGGACCATGCGTTCGCAACCGGCCGCCAGCGCGCCAGGCAGTTCAATATATCTGGCAGTTGTCAAACTCAACGCACTCGCACCCGGTCGTGACTGCCCCTGCTTTGCAGGTCGCTTTTGCTTGTTTGAAACTCGCATCCAGCGTTTAAGGAATGAATAAGGCTGACCGGAACAACGAGCGCGCTGCGGCAAAAATTGGAGCGCCGGCACCGGAATGCACCGCCATTTGTGGCCATAGTAAACGGAGCGTTATGTGCAAAGGGCGTGCCCGTGGCTGCGAAACCCTGAGCCGGCATGCCTGCTCTTCTGAAGATATCCATGCGCAACAATCGCTTAGATGGTTACTGCAAGGTTAAGAAAATTGCCGGCATTTGAGGCTAATGCACTGCAAAACGCCTCGCTTCGAATTTGCCTAAAATTTGAGGAAAATTTTCGCTGAGCAGGAAAGCCGTCCTTTGCGCCTCATGTGCCATTGTCGCTGATATAAAGAGGTCATTGCGCATGGACGCATGATCCGGTCATTGGACGAGAGGGCAGATCGATGGGCTTTTTGATAAGAATGGCGTTCTGGTTTTCGCTGGTGTTGCTGGCGCTGCCGCTGACCGTCGGCCCCGACGAGGATGGCCGCGAGAGCGTCGGGCCGTTCCAGGCGCTTTTTGCGGCGCGCGAAGCGGTCGGCGACATCGCGGGCATTTGCGAGCGCAAGCCGGACGTCTGCGAAACCGGCAAGTCGGCGATGCATACGATCAGCGCCCGGGCCAAGGAAACCGCCAAGATCGCCGCCGCCATGCTGGACGACAAGAGCGCCGAGACCTCGCCCGATACATCGCTGGCCACCGGCAGCGTCGCCAAGGACATCGTGCTGCCGGCGACAGTCAACATACCTGCCAAGCTGGTGGCGAAGAACTAAACACCGTTTCAGCTGTATCTACAGCGACACCGCAGGCCGGTCGGACCTCTCGATGCCTGCGGTGCTTTTCTTCTTTTTCCGTGACGCCGCAGCCGCGGATGACTATATCGCGAGCAATGGCCACGACGATCCAGACGATCCGCGACGACTTCTCCCTGCTCGACGAGTGGGAAGACCGCTATCGCTATGTGATCGAGCTCGGCGAAGCGCTGCCGCCATTTCCCGACGCCGAACGCAACGCCGCCAACAAGGTGCCGGGCTGCGTCAGCCAGGTCTGGCTGACCACGAGCCGAGCGCCGGGCGCCGATCCGGTCATCACCTTCACAGGCGATTCAGACGCTCATATCGTGCGCGGTCTGGTCGCCATCATGCTGGCGCTGTTTTCGGGACGGACTGCCAGCCAGATCCTTGAAACGGACGCAGAGGCGACGCTGAGGTCGCTTGGCCTCGACGAACATCTGTCGCCGCAGCGGGCCAATGGCCTGCGCTCGATGGTCAAGCGCGTCAAGCGGGACGCCGAGATGGCTCTCAAGCAGACTGCTTGATTGCTCTATCTTCTCTTCTTTCGACGCAATTCCAAGGGAAAGCGCTCGGCAGTTTTCCTGGAATTGTTCTAGAAACAAAAACGGCGCCGTAAGGGGCGCCGTTGATCTTGTCCATTGGAGCCGGTGTTACCGCCCCTTGCGCTTGCGGCCGAGGCCCATCTTCTTGGCCAGCTGCGAACGGGCAGCGGCATAGTTAGGGGCAACCATCGGATAGCTGGCGTCGAGATTCCACTTCTCGCGGTATTCATCGGGCGTCAGACCGTAATGGGTCATCAGGTGGCGCTTCAGCGACTTGAACTTCTTGCCATCTTCAAGGCAGACGATGTAATCGTCATGAACAGAGCGCTTCGGGTTTACCGCAGGCTTCTGCTTGTCGGCCGGAGGCTGTTCGCTTGCTCCGCCCACGCGCCCGAGAGCGGCATGGACATCAGCGATAAGGTTCGGCAATTCGCCGACCGGCACGGGATTGTTGCTGACATAGGCTGCCACCACATCGGCGGTCAGCTCGATCAGCGCATCGCTATTTCTGGAAGGTGTTTCGACGATATCCATGGTTTAGGCCCCAACGAAGGATGTTTCTGTTTGCGCCCTTTTTGGAAGATCGGGCATGGCGCGAATTTCACGCGGGAAGAGCTTCATGGATTCGCGTCCGGGCATCTTAATGAGCCCACAGACAAAGTAAGTCAATTCGCATCTTGCGCTATATTCAACGATATTCATCGAATAGTCGCTCTTCAGCTTCAATCTTTCGTGCACTCTGTAACTTCGCGATATTTTCTGGTCGGACCAGGACTAGCATGACGTAAGGTCACGCCATCGCTAAATCAGCAGGGACTCATAAAATGGGCAGCGATGCTTGGTCTATGCTTCAAGGTTTGGGCAGCTGATTGTCGGATTCGTACCAAACCGCAAGTTGCAAAGCGTTGGCGAAACCCGCCGAAGAAGATCTTCGGTCTGACCGGATTCAATACGGCGTGAGGTATTTTCCATAGACCCAGCCACTAACAAAACCACCATTTTGCGCCGGGTCGTGCCAAACTTGACACCATTGATAGCGAATTGCCTGTTTCTGTTTCCAGTGCGGCTGGCCGGCGATCTCCAGAAGATTCAAGCCGCCGGTGCACTTGCCGGTCATCTGCAGGATCGTCCCGTTGGGATAGGCGGCCTGCTTCTGCGAGGTGCCGGACGGATATTTGCGAACGTTGAGCGTGTCGCCGAACGGCACGCCAGCCACTTGCCAAGCGGCGAACGCGGTTGCATGAGACTGGCCGGTGAAAGCCATAACGGTCGAAGCGACGACGGCGAGAGCCGCAGCGGTGTTGATATGGAAATTCATCATCCTCTCCTTTTGGCTCATCTCCCGAGCCCGCCGCAACCAATACATCCCGGCCCTTGAACCCGCGCTGATCGGCGTGTTCATTTGCCATTCAAGTAATTTCTTCAGTGAGATGCAATGACCAAGACCTCAGCTTTTCCGACCGCCAGCCCGCCGAGCCCCGAGAAACACCCCGTCTTCGACACGCATCACGGCATTACCCGCACAGATGACTATGCCTGGCTGAGGGCCGAGAACTGGCAGGCGATGTTCAGGGACCCTTCCCTGCTTGAGGGCCGCATCCGCGCCCATCTCGAAGCCGAAAACGCCTATCAAGCAGTGCTTATGGCCGATACGCTAGAGCTTCGGAAGCAGCTGTTCGGCGAGATGAAGGGGCGGATCAAGGAAGATGATTCGACGGTGCCGATGAAGGATGGCCCCTATGCTTACGGCTCATCCTTCAAGCTTGGCGGCGAACAGCCCCGCTATTTCCGCATGCCGCGCGATGGCGGCGATGAGCAGATCCTGCTCGATGGCGACGCGGAAGCCGAGGGCAAGCCCTATTTCCGCCTCGGCGGCGTCGACCATTCGGCCGATCACCGCAAGCTGTTGTGGGCGTTCGACGACAAGGGCTCTGAATTCTTCACACTTCGCGTGCGCGATCTCACCAGCGGCAAGGAACTGAGCGAACAGATCGAGGCCACCAGTGGTGGCGGCGTCTGGAATGCCGCCGATGACGGCTTCTTCTACACAAGGCTCGACGACAATCATCGCCCGTCCAAGGTGCTGTTCCACGCGCTCGGCGGCAGCCCCCTTAATGACCGGCTGATTTATGAGGAAACCGATCCCGGCTTCTTCATGGATGTCGGCGGCACGCGCTCCAACGAATGGATCATGATCGGGATCAACGATCACGAAACCTCGGAATATCACCTGATGCGCGCCGATGAGCCTTTCGCCGAGCCAAAGCTGGTGGCAAAGCGCGAGACTGGCCTGCAATATGATCTGGAAGAAGGCGGCGACATCTTCTTCGTCCTCACCAATGCCGACGGCGCCAAGGACTTCAAGATCATGACGGCGCCGGCTAATGACCCGGTTCGCGCCAATTGGGAAGAGCTGGTGGCGCACGAGCCAGGCCGGCTGATCCTGTCGGTGGTCGGCTTCAGGGATCATATGGTCAGGCTCGAGCGCAAGGAAGGGCTGCCGCGCATCGTCGTTCGCGATCGCCGCAGCGGCGAGGAGCATCTGATCTCGTTCGACGAAGAGGCGTTCTCGCTCGGCCTGTCGGGGTCCTATGAATACGACACCGAGATCATGCGCTTCACCTATTCGTCGATGACGACCCCGGCGCAGGTCTTCGACTACAATATGCGCAGCCGCGAGCGTGTGCTGCTGAAGACCCAGGAAGTGCCGTCCGGTCACAATCCGGATCATTATGTCACGCGCCGGCTGATGGCGCCGGCCGCCGATGGCGAACTGGTGCCGGTCTCGCTGCTGCACCACCGCGACACGCCGCTCGATGGCTCCGCACCGTGCCTGCTTTACGGCTACGGCTCTTACGGCATTGCCATTCCGGCGGCGTTCAACACCAACTGGTTCTCGCTGGTCGACCGTGGCTTTGTCTTTGCCATCGCCCATGTCCGCGGCGGCAAGGACAAGGGCTATGGCTGGTATGACGACGGCAAGCGGGCGCACAAGATGAACACGTTCACCGATTTCATCGCCGTCGCGCAGCATCTCGTCGCCGAGCGTTACACCCAACACGACCGCATCGTCGCGCAAGGCGGCTCGGCCGGCGGCATGCTGATGGGTGCGATCGCCAACATGGCGCCGCATAGTTTCGGCGCCATCGTTGCCGAGGTTCCCTTTGTCGACGTGCTGACCACGATGCTCGACGCAAGCTTGCCGCTGACGCCACCGGAGTGGCCGGAATGGGGCAACCCGATCGCGTCGGCGGAAGATTACCAAACGATCGCCGCCTACTCACCCTATGACAATGTCGCCGATCACGACTACCCGCCGATACTGGCGCTGGCCGGCCTCACCGATCCGCGCGTCACCTATTGGGAGCCGGCCAAATGGGTGGCGCGGCTGCGCGAGCGCAAGAGCGGCGACAATCCGGTGCTGTTCAAGATCAACATGGATTCCGGCCATGCCGGCGCCTCCGGCCGCTTTTCAAGGCTGGAGGAGATCGCCTATACCTACTCCTTCGCGCTCAAGGTTACGGCCAAGCCCGAACCCGAGGTTACGGGCAAGGCTGAGAATGCAACGGAGGCGTCGCAATGATCGATCTATCCACCTTGACGGCTTACATAGCGGTTGTGCTTGGCTTTGTGTTTATTCCAGGCCCAGCCACGCTTTTGACGGTCACGCGAGCGACGAGTTCCGGAACCAGGGTCGGCGTCGCGACGGGCGCGGGCGTCGCGGCTGGCGATGTGTTCCATACCATCATGGCGATGGTCGGCATTTCGGCGATCATCGCCACTTCGGCAACGCTGTTCAGCGTCGTAAAATATATCGGCGCGGCGTATCTCGTTTACCTCGGCATCCGCGCAATCATCGAGAGAATACCGGCCGACCCTACTGCCGGCGCACTCGCGATCTCCGCCAGCAAGGCGTTTCGTCAAGCTGTCCTGACCGAAGTGCTTAACCCAAAGACGGCGCTTTTCTTCCTCGCCTTCCTGCCCCAGTTCGTGCGGCCTGAAAACGGATCGGTGATGCTCCAGCTGATGACGCTGGGCATAATCTTTGTTCTGCTCGGCCTTTTCAGCACAGTCGTCTTTGCCGTGAGTGCGGGCCGGCTGGGCACGTTCCTGCGCCGCAATCCGTCGGTGGTGAAATGGCAAGGCAAGGTGGTTGGCGGCATCTACTGCGCGTTAGGCGTCCGTCTGGCCTTGCAGCAGCGCTGATGTCGATGCGAAAGGCGCGCCCGTCGAGGCGCGCCGGTCGTCACTTTTTGAATTCCAGGCTGCTCATTTTCACTCGCATTTGCAATGGCTGCGCGCTACCCAATGCGCGCCACCTTCCAGACCATGACATACGCAAAGGGGCCACTATGTTGCTCGTCGACACCTATCTCGAGAAATCACCGATCCAGGGCATCGGGGTTTTCGCCAGGAACCACATTGCCAAGGGCACGCTGGTCTGGAAGCTCGACCCCAGATTCGACCGGATCATCGACGTCGAGACCTATGAAGGCGAGAGCGGCCCGGTGAAGAACTATCTCGACCGTTATTCCTATCCAGACCGCCGGGATCCGAACTACATCGTCTTCGAAGCCGACGACGCCCGCTACATGAACCATGACGACGAACCGAATTGCGATGTCTCCTCGCCCGAGGAAACCTATGCCTTGCGCGACATCGCACCCGGCGAGGAACTGACCTGCAATTACAGCCATTTCTTCGAGACGGGCTTCGACTTCCTCGGCGATCGCCACCTGTAGATGGCCACCTGTAGCCGGGATCACTTGGCCGGCTTGCTGCGCACCGGGTAGCCGTTGGGATGCGGCGGCACCGCCTTGAGATAGGCGGCTATTGCCGCGCGATCTCCCGGCGGCAGTTCGGCCATGTTGCGCTGCACGTCGACCATGGCGCCGCCTACCGAGTCGAAATCGGGGGTAAAACCGGTTTCGAGATAGTTGGCGATGTCGGCTTCCGACCAGTCACCGAGCCCGCCCTCGCCCGATGTGATGTTCGGCACGACGCCGCTGCCTTCGGCTGCCGACGCGCCAGCCAGCCACTGGCTCTTCCTGGTGGCGCCGGTGAAGTCGCGCGGCGTGTGGCATTCGCCGCAATGGCCAGGCCCCTCGACCAGATAGCGGCCGGCGAGTACCGGATCAGGCGTGCCATCGGCAAAGGCAATCACCGGCTCTTTGCTGAGATAGAGCCGCTTCCACAGGCCGAGGCCGCGGCGGATGTTGAAGGGGAAACTCAGGGAATTGTCCGGCGCCTTGCCGGCGACCGCCGGCAGCGTCTTCAGGAACGCATAGAGATCGGCAATATCAGCCGGCTTCATGCGGGCGTAGGATGTGTAGGGGAAGGCCGGATAGAAATGCTCGCCCGACGGCGACACGCCCTTCAGCATGGCGTTGGCAAGGTCCTCGACCGTCCAGGCGCCGATGCCGTCCTTGGGATCCTGCGAGATGTTGGGCGGCACGAAGGTGCCGAACGGCGTCTTGAGCTCGAGGCCGCCGACCAGTTGCAAACGGGCGTCACCCTGCGAGCCTGGCTTGCCGTGACAGGAGGTGCAGCCGCCGGCATTGAAAATGCGCTTGCCCCTGGCGGCGTCGCCGGGGCCGAGCTGCGCCAGGGTGTCAGTGTCGAGCTTGACCGGCGCCGACAACAGCCAGCCGGCGCCGGCACCGACGACACCCAGGACAAGGGCGGCGCCGACAAATTTTTTCCACAAGGGCATTGCCCGGGATCAGCTCTTCTTCACCCGATAGGTCTTGTGGCAGGTGCCGCAATCACTGCCGAGCGTATCGATCTGCGCCTTCAACGCATCGACATCGGCGGGTGCGGCGGCGACTGCGGCCTTGACGTCGGCGAGGTACTTGTCTTCGGTCGATTTGAAGCCCGCCATGTCTTTCCAGATTTTGGGCGAGGCGGTGGTATCACCGCTGTCGCTGCCGGCCGGGAACAGCGTGTCGACATCGAACTTCTCGGCATTGACTTGCAGCGCCTGCAGCGCCGTCAGCACGGCGGCGGCATCGAAGTCTGCCTCGCCCTTGGCGATTTTTGACAGGCCGCCGACGATCTTGCCTCGTTCCTTCATCAGTCCCTGTCGGTCGAGGATCGGGTCGGCAAAAGCCGCCGAGGCGGCGAGGCTGAGCATAGAGATGGCGATAACAAGCTTTCTCATTCAATTGGCTCCAGGATGATGAGGGGTCGCGACCTAACGTTAACGGAGGGCGGGCCGGGATTATTCCCTGTCCGCCGGCCGGATTCCGCCGAATTTTGAGTGCCTGCTGCTTCAGCTGAGAAAGAAAAGCCCCGGAGTACCGGGGCTTCTCTGGGTCGATCAGGCTTTCGCCTCTTCGTACATTTCAAGGACATGGTCCCAGTTGATGAGGCTGTCGACGAAGGCCTCGAGATATTTCGGCCGCGCGTTGCGGTAGTCGATGTAATAGGAATGTTCCCAGACATCGACGCCGAGGATCGGCGATGCGCCGTGGACGAGCGGGTTCTCGCCGTTCGGCGTCTTGGAGATCGCCAGCTTGCCGTCCTTGACCGAGACCCAGGCCCAGCCCGAACCGAACTGCGTGGTGCCGGCGGCGATGAAGTCGGCCTTGAACTTGTCGTAGCCGCCGAGGTCGGCGTCGAAAGCCTTCTGCAGGGCGCCCGGAAGCTTGTTGCCGCCGCCGCCCTTCTTCATCCACTTCCAGAAATGGATGTGGTTGTAGTGCTGGGCTGCGTTGTTGAAGAGGCCGGCATTCTTGCCGAACGACTGTTTGACCACCTCTTCGACCGACAGATCGCCAAGGCCCGCTTCGGCGGCCAGCTTGTTGCCGTTGTCGACATAAGCCTTGTGGTGCTTGTCGTGGTGATACTCCAGCGTCTCCTTCGACATGTAAGGCTGCAAGGCCTCGTAGTCGTAGGGCAAGGCGGGCAATTCAAAAGCCATCGGTCATACTCCTCATGGAAAAATCCGGTGCGGATACCGGATTAAGATAGGGCTGCATTGATCTGGAACAACTCCGGAATGAAGCGCCAATTGCCTTTTAGCGGCTCAACCGGCGGAAGTCGAATGCGCCCATTCCCAATAAAGGTCGCGCGCTTTCTTGGCCACCGGCCCGGGCTGCAGATCGCGGTCCTCGATGCGGGTGATCGGCACGACCTTGGAATGATTTCCGGTCGAAAATATCTCGTCGGCTTCAAGAAAGTCGCGCACCGACAGCATCTTCTCCGTGGTCTTGAAGCCGTAATCGCCAAGCAGCGTCATGGTGCGCGAGCGGGTGATGCCGGACAGGAAGGTGCCGTTGGGCGCCGGCGTCAACACGTGGCTGTCCTTGACCAGGAAGATGTTCGAGGTTCCGGTCTCGGCGACATTGCCCAGCATGTCCAGCACCAGCGCATTGTCGAAGCCGCGTCCCTTGGCTTCGAGAATGGCGCGGCCATTGTTGGGATAGAGGCAGCCGGCCTTGGCATTGGTCGGCATGGTCTCGATGGTCGGCCGCCGGAACGGCGACACGGTGATCGAAAAGCCGGTCGGCGAGATCATCGGCGATTCGTAAAGGCAGAGGCAGAAACGGGTCGAGGCCGGATCGGCCGGCACGCCCATATAGCCGCCATGCTCGGCCCAGTACATCGGCCTGATGTAGACCGCTGTCTTGCCGTCGAACTTCTTCAGCCCGTCCCAGGTCAGGCCGACGATCTGGTCGACGTTCATCGATGGCGCGAGGCCGAGCGCGATCGCCGATGCGTTCACCCTGGCGGCATGCAGCTCGAGATCGGGGGCGACGCCTTCGAACCAGCGGGCGCCGTCGAAGACGCTGGTGCCGAGCCACATGGCGTGGCTGCGCGGACCCAGAATGGCGACGTTGCCTTCGTACCAGTCGCCGTCGACGAAGGTCCATGTCGCCGATAGCGCCGCAGTCACCAGTGTCATTGTTCGGTTCCGCTTCAAAGCTGCCTGTGCCAAGCATTGGAAGATGCTTTGACCGGCGCCGTCAACCGGCATGGAGCGGTTTTTGTTGAGGCCAGAGCGCCCCAAGAAAGCGATCAAGACCACAATCGATGCTTGCACCTTGCGCCGCCTGCCCTCAAAACTGTCGCCATGCATTACGCGGCTTACGTTTTCGACGCCTATGGCACGTTGTTCGACGTGCACGCAGCCGTGCGCCGTCATGACGGCGAGATCGGCCCCGACGGCCCGCTGCTTTCGGAAATCTGGCGCGCCAAGCAGCTGGAATATTCCTGGGTGCGCACGCTGATGGGCGGCTATGCCGATTTCTGGCAGCTCACCGAACAGGCGCTCGATTTCGCCCTGCTCAAGGTTCCCTCCGCCGACAAGGGACTGAAGGCCAAGCTGCTCGAAGCCTATTGGCGGCTCGACTGCTATCCGGAAGTGCCGGCCGTGCTCAAGGCGCTGAAAGCATCCGGCGCCAAGCTCGCAATCCTGTCCAACGGCTCGCCCGAGATGCTGGAAGCGGCGGTCAAGTCGGCCGCCCTCGACCAGGTGCTGGACGATATCTTTTCGGTTGACGCCGTCAGGCGCTTCAAGACCGACCCGTCGACCTACGACATGGTGGCGACGGGCTGGCGACTCTATCCGGGCGCCGTCTCGTTCCAGTCGTCCAACCGCTGGGACGTCGCCGGCGCCACCAAATTCGGCTTTCGCACCGTATGGATCAACCGCGCCAACCAGCCCGAGGAATACCGGGATTTCCCGCCGGCGCTGATCCTGCCGTCGCTTGAAGGCCTGCTGACCGGCGGCTGATCACTCTGTTGCCTTCGAGCAACAGTGGCAGGGCGGTCACAGCTTCGCCTTTGTTTGTCCACCCTCAGGCCAGAATCGGAACCGCCTATCGCGTCAGGCATTGGGGGAGGCCGACCACTGCGCCGCTTGAAGGCATTCACGCTTTCTTGCGATTCGAGACTTACAAAAGGCAACCATGTTGAAGACCGAAATCGACCCCTATCGCCTGAGCCGTCGCGGCTTTCTGAATGCTGCAGCCCTTGGCGCCGCTTCGATTGCGGTCTCCGCCTGCACCACCACCGGACCAGCGCCGGCGCCGGTCGAACCGCCACCGCCGACCTATGACGAGCCGCCGCTCGGCGACTATGCGACGATGTACGGCCCGATTTCCGACAGCGGGTTCGAGCTCCCGGCCATCCCGATCAAGAAGATGGACCCGCAGTTCCTGCGCCAGATCGTTCCCGATCCGACCGGCCAGCGGCCAGGCACCATAATCGTCGATACGACCAACCATTTCCTCTATCTGGTGCGCGAAGGCGGCCAAGCGATCCGTTACGGCGTCGGCCTCGGCCGCGCCGGCTTCGAATGGTCGGGAGACGCCGTCGTCCAGTGGAAGCAGAAATGGCCGAAATGGACGCCGCCCGATGAGATGGTTGCCCGCCAGCCTGAACTGGAAGAATACAGCGCCAAGAACGGCGGCATGCCCGGCGGCCTCAAGAACCCGCTCGGCGCCCGCGCGCTCTACCTGTTCCACGACAACGTCGACACGCTCTACCGCCTGCATGGCTCGCCGGAATGGAACTCGATCGGCAAATCCGTCTCGTCAGGCTGCGTGCGCCTGATAAATCAGGACATCATCGACCTCTACGACCGCGTGCCGTCGAAGAGCCCGGTCATCGTGACGTCCGACATCGGCCAGCCGATGGCGGCGGGCGCAAACCGCAGAGCCATCCCGATCGATGGCGGGGTGCCGGATGGCTCGGTCCTGCTCGGCCCGGTGACCTGATCGACTTCATCGATGCCATGAAGCGGCAGGTTCCGCTCCATGCGGCAAAGCTCGCCAGGATCCCGATAGCTTTACGCGAATGCCTGGGGTTCGCATCCAAGATGTGCAATGCCGGCAACAGGAGGCCAAAAAAGACGTCCAGACGAACCATGGAGCCGCTGCAATCGGGGCGGCCATGCCCTGTCAATCTCGACGCTGCTGTGTTTCGTTACCGATTGATGTATATTAGACGGGAGTATGATTGCAGAGACATACATTTCATTAGATCATTGATGGCGGGGGAACGCCGATGGTGGGATTTGATTTCGATAGTCCGCCTGCCGACGGCGCCGAGGCCAACCTGTCGGCCGAATGCGAGCGCCAATTGCTGCCGCTCGTCCGCGGAATTGTCGAGGCGGCGGTTGCCGCCGGGTGGAGCCAGGAAGACGTTCTTCTGGCCATGGTCGAGCTGTCCTGGGATCTGTACGAGAAACGCCGAGGCGATCTTTAGCAGGCCTGCGTGAGCCGGATAATTCCGTAGCGCCGGCCAAGCCAGGCCATGTTTTTCTCGCGCGAACTTTTTTCTTCACTTACAATGTTTTTTCTATCCACGGGATGCGCTACGCTGCCTTTGGGCAGGACTATGGGGGATACAAATTACCGTCCGGATTTCCGGGTTGGCTGTTTGCACGGCACGGAATTTCGATGGGCTGGCAAAGCGGCTGAGGCAAGGCTGAATGAAAAATGCGGGCGAGGTTCAGGAACGCAGCGCAGGCGCCGATCGGGTCGATCGGCACGCCCTCGGACATAATGCCCGAAAATGCCAATCCCAGAAGAGCAACCATGCGGGGGAGCGGGATATGCTCTGTCCGCAGCCCTGGATCGCTCCCGGAGGGTCGCCATCGCCGAAGTCGCCTACCTCGCGGGATTTTCGGATCAAGGCCATTTGGCCACCGCCATGAAGAAGCACAAGGGAAAGAAGCCATGATTCGGGCGATAACTGCTGCCGGATCGTCCGTGGCAATGACAGATAGTCGACCAGCTCTGTCAATGGCCGCGCGATCTATATTCAGAATACAACGCTGGATGCGACGGCACACTATGCACAATAACTAGGCAAAATGGTAAGATAAGATCGGAAAATAGTCAGGTAGCCTTGGCTAAAAATTCAAACCTGTAAATTTATAGTCAAAATCCTGGTAAAATTTTCATTTGAGCTCAAATTCTTCTTTGCAATATAAAGCAGCATCTGTAGGATTCGAAGGAACGCCCAGGAGCAAACGTGAATTCTGGGCGCCTCGATACAGCACAGGATTGGATTGATCGGCGCAGCAGTGGCAGAGACGAAGATGCAACATAGAGGCAACGTCCAGGAAAGCGCCGGGACAGAGCGGCGGCGCGCGGATCGTCGCATCTTCGACGGAATTCCGGAAAGCGCGGGGCGCTACCTGGTCACGTTTCGAGGCGGCGCGGCACATGTCGTTCATGGGCCGGGATCACACACATTCAAAGCGGCGGAACATTTCGCTTCGGTTCTGCTTACACCCTCACCAGGGATTGCGGCATCGCTGGGCAGCGACAAAGTCCACGAATACGACGGCGACGTCGGCATGATCATGATCGTCCCAGCCGACCTCGGCGGCAAGGTGACTCGGTCATCCACCACGGAAAGCGTAATCGTGGCGCTCACCCCCGAGAGTCTCTTCGAGCTGGCAACGCGTGAATTCGACACCGGCCATGCCGAGCTTCAGCCGCCGCCGTACGGGACCGTCGACTTCCAAGCGCTGCAACTCGCGCAGTTGCTGAAGGCGGAACTGACGGATCGGGAAACTCCAAACGAGTTCTATATCGATTCGTTGGTCACCATGTTCGGCGTCCATTTGCTTCGGAACTACGCAGGAGCGCGAAAGTTGCCACAAGCCCCAAAGGGCGGTCTGTCGAACCGCAGCGCCCGGCGGGTGCGCGAATTCCTGGAGGTAAATTTTTCCAGCAAAATCGCGGTGGCCGAGCTGGCCGCACTCTGTGGCCTTTCGCCGAGCCATTTCATCCTGGCATTCACCAAGACCTTTGGCGAGCCGCCGCACAAATACCTGCTGCGGCTGCGTCTCGATTTCGCCGAAAAACTTCTCATCGAGAGCGACCTGTCGATTGCGGAAGTCGCTCATCTCAGTGGATTCTCGGACCAGAGCCACTTGACAGTCACCATGTCCAGATACCGGAACAGAACCCCCAGGCAGGTGAAGCTGCAACGTTAACGACTGTTGCGGTGCGCATGATTGTCCGCGGCGATACCTCGATTGATCTTCAGTATAGTCGAAGGTTGTGTGGCAGAGCAGTCACAGTTGTCGCGCAGGGACCAAATACCGGATTTTCCTACAAAGATTCCGGATTATTCCAAAATACCTGCACCGCGAATGTGCTCATGGTCGCGATTGAAGTCATTTGGGGCGGGGGAGCAACCAGATGATACAGCATGTCGGATTGTCCCATGGACATTCAATTCGCGGAAATCGAGGTCTTCGCGCCTAAGGCCGAAGCGGCCTGGGCTGCACTGCAACGCCAATACGCCAGCCGGATCAGCGCTGTGGAACTCGACCATCTCCTGGCCTGTTTCGTGCTTGGACTGACCTCTCCGGCTTGTGGTGAAGGCGATCCGGGATTTCATTTCGATCTCTGCCGCGCGCTGGTGGCGGTAAACCTGCCGCCGGAACGGACGGAGGCTGCACTGCATGCGGTTCCAGAACCGACGCAGCCATGGGTCGCGAGCGCCTATCAGCTGATTGAAAAACAAGGCGCGAAGGTCGGTCTCTCGTTGCGGGAGAAGACGCGCAATTTCGAAGATTTTTTGGCCACCGAGGCGAATGGTGCGGCACATCAGAGCGCCTCGGCAATTGCGAGGAAAAACTAGCATGACCAAACGCGTCGAGGGGCGGAGAAGGATCGAACTTTCTTCAAGCTTTGTCGGAAACTGGATCGCGGGCGCGGCCGACAGCCGCTCGGTGCGGCGCCGCCTGATGGCGGTGCTGCGCATGGCTCACCGGGTTCTTGGATTCGGTCGCAAGAATATGGGTCTGGGAACATTGGGAAGCGGCACCAGCGTGCGTTCGGCTCTGGCCTGTGGCGTGAGCCCGGCCAGCGTGCTCGGCGGCCTGGCCGCGATCGCCGCGCTCGGCCTCGCCACACCGGCCCAGGCACAATATCAGGCTGGCGGCGGTTCGGCGACCGGCGGCAACGCCGTCGCCATCGGTAACGGCGCCGCGACGAATGGCAATAACAGCGTGGCGTTGGGCAGTTCCAACAGTGCAACGGGCGACGGCACGATCGCCATCGGCTATGCGATGGGTGTCAATGGCCTCAATTCCATAGGCATAGGTGTCTTCGCAGGCGCAACCGGCGTCAATGCCCTCGCCGTGGGCGGGAACGCCAAGGCCAACGGGGACGCAGCAAGCGCTATTGGCGTCAATTCGGTTGCAACCACAAGCGCGGCCGCTTTTGGCAATAATGCGCGTGCCGACGGAGTCAACTCGACCGCGATCGGCCCTGTTACCCGGGCGACCGGATTGCGCGCCACCGCGCTCGGGTTCGGGGCAACGGCATCCGGCGTGGATTCGATTGCCCAAGGTAACAGCGCCGTAGCAAGCAACCAGAATGCCGTCGCCATCGGATTCCAGTCGACTGCTACGGCGATAAACTCCGTCTATCTCGGCTCACGTACCGCGGCCGGAACGGGAGCGCTGGCCCAAGGCGCGGTCGGCATCGGCACAGATGTGACAGCATCCCAGGTCGATGCCATTGCGATGGGACGTTCGTCCGTTTCGTCGGCGCAATACGCGGTTGCCATTGGCCTGAATGCGAAGGCTACAGGAGCGGGTGGCGCGATGGCGTTGGGCCAAGGCACGATCTCGAGCGGTGTCAATTCCGTTGCACTCGGCGTTCAGGCTAATGCCACTGGAGCCGGCTCCAACGCCTTGGGCACGTTGTCCGTCGCTTCGGGAGGGAATGCCACTGCTCTAGGCACCAGTTCCACGGCCAGCAACAACTATGCGACCGCCGTAGGCTGGGGAACTGTCGCCAGCGGCGCCGATTCCGCTGCCGTAGGACGTGAGGCCGTCGCGTCGGCGCTTGACGCAACGGCGATGGGGTACATATCCAAGGCCTCGGGCCAATACAGCACCGCCGTCGGCGCCAACGCAAACGCCACCGCCACGTCCAGCACGGCGATCGGCCAGAACGCGTTTGCAACCGGCGTTCAAGCATCCGCTTTCGGCGTAGGAGCGAATGCCGGCGCCCAGAATGCGGTTGCGCTGGGCGCCCTCTCCACCGCCAGCGCCACGAGCGCCATCGCCGTGGGCAACAACGCCAAGGCGGATTCGGCCGAAGCGGTCGCCATGGGCACCAATGCGGTGGCAACCGGCGGCAAGGCCGTCTCCATCGGTTCGGGCAACACGGCTTACGGCAACGGCGCGGTCTCCATCGGCGATCCGAGCTATGCCAGCGGCACCGGCGCCTTCACCGGCGGCGCCAACAACATCGCCAACAGCGACGGCACGGCAACCGCCACAGCCGCAAACCAGGCCGCAGGCGCGGTTGCCATCGGCAACAACAACAAGGCCGTCGGGCAAGGCTCCGTGGCGCTGGGCAATGGCTCGACGGCGGGTGCAGCCGGCCTTGCCGGCAATGTCGCGCTGGGCAACGGCGCGACGGCGACGGCAAGCTCCGGCGACGTAGCGCTCGGTTCGGGCTCGGTGACCGCGACGGCGGTCGGCACCAGCGGCGCGACGATCGGCGGCACGGCCTACAGCTTCGCCGGCACGACGCCGACGAGCACTGTCAGCGTCGGCGCGCTCGGCGCGGAGCGGACCATCACCAATGTCGCGGCGGGCCGGCTCAGCAATTCGTCGACCGACGCCATCAATGGCTCGCAGCTCTTCGCCACCAACCAGCAGGTGACGCAGAACACGACGGCCATCGCCGCCAACACCGCCGACATCACCAATCTCGGCAACACGATCAACAGCATCAGCACCGGTGGCGGCATCAAGTATTTCCACGCCAATTCGACGGCGGCGGACTCGTCCGCAACGGGCACGGACTCCGTTGCTATCGGACCAGTCGCGACCGCGACGGGGACAAACGCCATCGCGGCCGGCACCAATTCGAGCGCCTCCGACGCCAACGCCTCGGCCTTCGGCAGCGGCGCCGTCGCATCGGCGCTTGACGCAACGGCGATGGGATACATCTCCAAGGCCTCGGGCCAATACAGCACCGCCGTCGGTGCCAACGCCAATGCCACAGCCACGTCCAGCACCGCGATCGGCCAGAACGCGTTTGCAACCGCCTTTCAAGCGACCGCTCTCGGCGTAGGAGCGAATGCCGGCGCCCAGAATGCAATCGCGCTGGGCGCCCTCGCCAACGCCAGCAACGCCGGCGACGTGGCGCTCGGCTCGGGCTCGGTAACCGCCGCGGCGGTCGGCACCGCCGGCACGACGATCGGCGGCGTCGCCTACAACTTCGCCGGCACGACGCCGGCAAGCACCGTCAGCGTCGGCGCGGTCGGCGCGGAACGCACCATCACCAATGTCGCGGCGGGCCGGCTCAGCAATTCGTCGACCGACGCGATCAACGGCTCGCAGCTCTTCGCCACCAACCAGCAGGTGACGCAGAATACGACCGACATCGCCGCCAACACCGCCGACATCACCAATCTCGGCAACACAATCAACAGCATCAGCACCGGCGGCGGCATCAAGTATTTCCATGCCAATTCGACGCTGGCGGATTCCCAGGCCCTGGGGACGGATTCCGTTGCGGTCGGCCCGAATGCCGTGGCCAACAATGCCGGCGACGTTGCGATCGGCGCGAATGCGGTGTCGACCGTGACCACGGCGGTCGGCGGCACCACGATCGGCGGCGTTGCCTACACCTTCGCCGGCGCGACGCCCGCGGGTGCATTCTCGGTCGGCTCGGTGGGCGCCGAACGCCAGATCCAGAACGTCGCGGCCGGGCAGTTGAGCAACTCCTCGACCGATGCGGTCAACGGCTCGCAGCTGTTTGCGACCAACCAGCAGGTGACGCAGAACACCACCGATATCGCCGCCAATACTGCTGACATCACCAATCTCGGCAATTCGATCAGCAATATTGCCGGCGACACCTCGCTGGCCTACACCGACGCCAATGGCGACGGCATCCGCTATGTGCGCACCAACGACAGGACGCTTGCCGTCGCGGACTCCTTCGCGCAAGGGATCGGCTCTTCCGCCCTGGGCTACCAGGCGACCGCGAGCGCCGACAATGCGCTGGCGCTCGGCCGCGACACCCAGGCCAGCGTCATCGGCGGCGTGGCGCTTGGCGCCGGCTCGGTTTCGGATCGGGCGGTCGCGCCCGTATCGGGGTCGATCCTCTCCGGCACCGGCCTCATTCCCTACAACACCGCGGACATGAGCCTGCTCGGCGCCGTCTCGGTCGGCACCTCCACCTCCTATCGCCAGATCATCAACGTGGCCGACGGCACGCAGGACCAGGACGCGGTCACGCTTCGCCAGTTGAAGGGCGCGCTGAGCTCGTTCGCGGTGACGGGGAGCCTGTACTTCCATGCCAATTCGACGGCAGCGGATTCGCTCGCGGTCGGCGTCGATTCGGTTGCGGTCGGTCCGCGCACCACCGTCAATGGCGACAATGGCATCGGCATCGGCAACGGCGCCATCGTGCAGCAGACGGCGCCGGGAGGCATCGCGATCGGCCAGAATTCGACGGTCAACCAGGCCGACAGCATCGCCCTCGGCACCAACGCGACCACCAACGGAGCGCAGGCGGTGGCGCTCGGCGCCGGCGCAAAGGCCAACGAGCCGGGCAGCGTCGCGCTCGGCGCGGGCTCGACGACGGCGGCGGCGGTCGCCACCACCGGCACCACGATCAACGGCGTTGCCTATACCTTCGCCGGAACAGCTCCGACCAGCACGGTCAGCGTCGGCACCGTCGGCAACGAGCGCACCGTCACCAATGTCGCGGCGGGCCGGATCAGCGGCACCTCCACCGACGCCATCAACGGCAGCCAGCTCTTCGCCACCAACCAGGCGGTCGAAGCCATGCAGGGTAGCGTCGGCGACCTGAATCAGTTCGCCGTCCAGTACGACAAGGACGGGAACGGCAACAAGTCCAACTCGATTACCCTTGCCGGCGGCGACCCGAACACGCCGGTGGTCATCCACAATGTCGGGCCGGGCGTTGCCAACACCGATGCGGTCAATGTTCAGCAGTTCAACAGCGGGTTAGCACTCAACCTAGACAATTCGAAGAACTACACCAACCAGGTGGCGGCCACCACGCTGCAGCAAGCCAATGCGTATGCGGACTCCAAACTCAGCCAGCTCAACATGGACATGGGAGAGGTCAGGGGCGAGGCGCGCCAGGCTGCGGCAATCGGCTTGGCGGCCGGCTCGCTGCGCTACGACGATCGTCCCGGCAAGCTGAGCGTGGCCGCCGGCGGAGGCTATTGGCGCGGTGAAGGCGCCCTGGCCTTCGGCGCCGGCTACACCAGCGAGGAAGGACGTGTTCGAGCGAACCTGTCCGGTACGACGGCAGGCGGACACTGGGGTGTCGGCGCGGGCGTCAGCCTTACGCTGAACTAGAGCCCGGCCATGATCAGGCAGGCAGTCCTTGCTGTCGCGATATCCATGACGTCAATGCTCCTGTCCGGCCCGTTAGCGGCCGGGCAGGAAGCAATCCCTTCCGGCTACAGGGTAAAACCTTCCGACGTAGCGATCCCTGCGGATGCGAAGCTTGGCGAATATCAACGGACCACCCGTCCGTTCGAGAACTGGACGCTGATCTGCGACGAGAACCTGAAGGCGCGCCAAAAGGTCTGCAATGTCACCCAGATCATCGAGGACCAGGCAGGACAGGTTGCGTTCAGCTGGTCGCTTGCCGCCACCAAGGAAGGCAACCCCTACATGATCTTGCGCGCCCCGCCGATCGCCAAGAGCGACGCTCCTGTCTCGCTGACATTCGAGGGGCGCAAGGAGCCGATAAAAATTCAACTCGACGGATGCAATCAGGCCGTCTGCGTCGGCATGCTGCCGGTTGGTCCGATCATGCGCGAACAGATTTCGAAGGCCGCGGCATCCGTCATCTCCTTCCCGACCACGGATGGCAGGACGATCAACGTAACCGCGACCCTCAAGGGCTTGGCCGCGGCCGTTGCGGCGATCAATTGACGAGGCAATCGCGATGAACCAGCAATCGATCCATGACCGGATAATGTCCCGCAACCAGGGAAAGGATGCTGTCCGGGTCGGCATCGAAGACCGGAGCAGACCGCAACGAAACCGCGCGAGGACCGCTGTCTTCTCGTTGCTCGCCATTGCCGTCGTCGCCACGGCCGGCTTCGCGGCCATGCGCTACGACCTGCTCCACAATTTACTGCCGCAGCCGGCGGTCGCGGAGACCAACCAGCCCAATCCGGCCCTGGCCGAGACGCCATTTCTGCAACACGCCAAAGAGGCAGGCTTGCAGTCTTGTTCCAACATTTTCCCAGCCCTTGGGCAGATGCTGACGACCGGCACGACGTACAGCGTCCAGTCGATCTGGAACAACGAGGCCCCCGACAAACACCTCGTGGAAGCCTTGGTCGGCATGAACTACGCTACACAGGGCTACAGCGGCCCGGCGGCAGGTCTGGTGTTCGCGGCACCCACCGCATCCGTTTGCGAAGGTACGATGGTCAGGGTGGCGCCATTCGCGGCCAATTGCGCCGATGTTCCGGCCCTGCTTCCGAAAGACAGCAAGCTCGCCAACAATCTTGGACAAATCAGCGTCTATGAACTGGCCAATGGAGGGGGCAACGCGATGCTGCTGCCAACCGGCAACAGCTGCGTCGTCATTTCCGTGGCCTCGGCAGCAGGTAAACAAGGAGGCGTACAATGAGGGTGAATTCCGCCATTGCGGCGATCGGCATGCTGTTGCTTTGCGCCGGGCGGCTGGGCGCGGCGGACCTAGCCCCGGCGGCGGACGTGCCCGAGCCGCCGGCCCAGGAGGAGAGAGGCATCTGGGCGGCGATCGCCTATTCGAGCCCCGACGAGAAGCACGGCTTCTTTTGGGGCGCCGACAAGCGGCAGGAGGCGATGGACATCGCGCTGAAGCATTGCCAGAACGCCGGCGGCGGCAGCTGCGCCGTGGTCAGCGTATTCCGCAATCATCGCCATTGGGACGATGACGACAATACCGGCTTTCCCTACAAGCATTGCGGCGCCCTCGCCGTAGGCGAGAAGCCGGAAGGGCGGCTGACCAGTTGGGGCGCCGAGACGGCGCAAACACGCCGGGATGCCGAAGACCTGACACTGCAGGCGTGCGAGCGGAACGGACAAAAATGCAAGATCCGCGAGTGGGTGTGCACATGACGCATCAGAGCGAAGCAGCGGAACGCCAATCGAGGCGCATGTTTGCACTCAGCGTAGCGCCGTGCTCAAGCGGGGTCAGCCCTTTGCCGTGATGCGCATCGACGGTATGCGACACCGGCTCGAAGCAGAAGAAATCGGCATCCTGCGACGGCGAATAGAGGATGAAGACGTCGAGCAATGGCGAGGCGGTGAGCGAGATGGCGATCCTGTCCTCGGGCCGGGTGATCCTGGCGCGGCGGTCCCAGCCGTCGAAGGCGTTGTTGACCCAGCTTCGCGGCAACAGGGAGGCGTTCGAGAAATTCCACGCGGGGTAATCGGCCACCGGCGCCACGCCGACCGGCAGATGATGCTTGTCCTCCAGCCAGACCCGCGCCGCCTTCGCCTCGAGCGTCGTTCCGGCGCTGCGCGGGAACCACGGATGAAAGCCGAGCCCGTAAGGCAGGCGAATGCCGGTGCGATTCTCCACCGTGAGCGTGGCATCCAAGGCCCCGTCATGCAGCGCATAGGCGACCCGCGCCGTATATCGGTAGGGGCCGATTTCACCGGCGTCGAGGACCAGTTCTGCCTCGGTGGCGCTGTGGCTGGCAATCCGCCACTCCCTCTGGAAGCCGTCGCCATGGATTGGAAAGGCCTCCCCCGGCACGTTCGGCTCGATCGCATGGAAGCGGCCGTCGAAGGCGAAACCGCCGCCTGAGATGCGGTTCGACCAGGGAACCAGAAGCTGGCAGCCGGAGGCGCCGGTGCCATCGTCGGGGCGGAGCAGCGGCACCGTTGCGCCGCAGACCAGTGCGTCGAAGCGGGCGATCGCTGCGCCCTTTTGCGGCGCCAGGACCAGACGGGCGCGGTCGTCGCGCAGTTCCAGGAGGCCGGCCATCCCTACCAACCGCCGTCAATAGCGATATTTTGGCCGCTGATCATGTCCGAGGCGGGCTGGCTGACACTTTTTACCGCCCCCTGGACAGGCTGCCCAGAATCCCGCGCACGATCGCGCGGCCGACCGACGAGCCGACCGAGCGCACCACCGCTTTGATCGCGGCTTCGGCCACCGTCTGGCGGTTGGACGGCCGTGGTGCAGGGGCCCGGCGACCGCCTGATTGCTGCGGCGGCGGATCGTCATTGCCGAAGCCCGGAATGGTCCAGCGCGAGCGCCCGCTGTCGGCCTGCTGCGCCTGCTCGTCCTGCGCATCCCTGGCTTTCTTCTGCAGCATCTCGAAGGCCGATTCGCGGTCGATGGTCTGGTCGTACTGGCCGGCGACCGGGCTCTGGTCGATCAGCTTGCGGCGCTCGTCCGCCGTGATCGGGCCAAGCCTAGACGATGGCGGCCGGATCAATGTCCGCTGCACCATGGACGGCACGCCCTTGACCTCCAACGTCGAGACCAGCGCCTCGCCGGTGCCGAGCTGGGTGATGGCGGTGGCGCAGTCGAAATCCGGGTTGGGCCGGAAGGTGTCGGCGGCGGTCTTGACCGCCTGCTGCTCACGCGGCGTATAGGCGCGCAGCGCGTGCTGCACGCGGTTGCCGAGCTGGGCGAGAACCTTTTCAGGGATGTCCAAAGGGTTCTGCGTGACGAAATAGACGCCGACGCCCTTGGAGCGGATCAAGCGAACCACCTGTTCGACGCGGTCGATCAGCACCTTCGGCGCTTCGTCGAAAAGCAGATGCGCCTCGTCGAAGAAGAACACCAGCTTCGGCCTGTCGGGATCGCCGACCTCGGGCAATTCCTCGAACAGTTCCGACATCAGCCAGAGCAGGAAGGTGGCGTAGAGCCTGGGGTTCATCATCAATCTGTCGGCGGCAAGCACGCTGATGGCGCCACGACCGTCGCGAGTGGTGCGCATGATGTCGGCAATGCGCAAGGCCGGTTCGCCGAAGAAATGCGCCGCACCCTGCTGTTCCAGCACCAGAAGCGTGCGCTGGATTGCGCCGACCGACGGCTTGGTGACATTGCCGTAGCGCGAGCTGATCTCGTCGGCGCGCTCGGCGATGTTGGCCAGCAGCGCCTGCAGATCCTTCATGTCGAGCAGCAGCAGGCCATCCTCATCGGCGATGCGGAAGGCGATGTTCATGATGCCTTCCTGCGCTTCGGAGAGGTTCATCAGCCGCGACAGAAGCAGCGGCCCCATTTCCGAGACGGTGGCGCGGATCGGATGGCCCTGCTCGCCGAACAGGTCCCAGAAGATGACCGGGAATTCCTGGAAGTCATAGGGATCGAGCTTGACCTGCTCGGCCCGCTTGACCAGGAAATCCTGCGCCTTGCCCATCATGGCGATGCCAGACAGGTCGCCCTTGATATCGGCGCAGAACACAGGCACGCCGGCATTGGAAAACCCCTCGGCCAGGATCTGCAGGCTGACCGTCTTGCCGGTGCCGGTGGCGCCGGTGATCAGGCCATGGCGGTTGCCATATTGCAGCAAGAGCTGTTCGGCGCGCTGATAGCTGTCGTCGGGCTTGCGGCTGGCGCCAGGAAAATGCTGGTGTCGTCAGCCATATGGCCATGTCTCCGCAAACTGATGTGTTAAAAGCCTGTGGCCGTGCCGCAGGGTATAGTCAGGCCATTGCGCAGCGACAATGCTATTCTCCAATTGGGCTATCCACCCAGTTGGCTATTCATCCAGATTGGGCCAATCGTCTAAATTGAACCAATCCTCCAAATCGGTTTTTTGGAGCTTGCGGATTTTGCCGCTGTTTGGCAATCGTTCATGGTTCGTCCACGTAGGCTGCCCTATATCCAGGACATCGAATCCAGCCGTCGCAGGCGCATCGCATTGCGATATCTGGCAGGGAACCGTAGACTGGACGGCTGACGCTGGTGCGGCCGCATAGAAAAGAGGAACATGGATGGGCGCCGGAGCCTTGACCAGGACTGTCGAACCCGCTGATGTCGAGCGCCAGCGTTGGCTGGCCTTGGCCGAAAAGGCTCTCGCCGGCGCCTCCTTCGAGGAAAAACTGGTCTCGCATACCGACGATCAGATTCGCATCGAACCGCTCTACGATCGCGCCGGCGGCGCCGAGCCGCTTGTGCGCGCCAACCCCAAATTGCCCTGGATTGTCAGCCAGCGCATTGACGATCCCGATATCGGCTGCGCCAAGGCGCAGGCCCTGGACGATGTGGCACAAGGCGCGACGGGATTGTCGCTTGTCTTCGAGGGTGCTCCGAATGCGTTCGGCTATGGCCTGCCAAGGACGGCGCAGGCGCTGGAAACGGTGCTGGATGGCGTACCGCTCAACCGCACGCAGATCCGCATCGACGCCCATCCCTGGAGCCGTGCCGTCGCCGACTGGCTGGTGGCGTTCCTGAGCAAGCGCCGCTCCGACCCGGCAAAGCTGAACCTCTCCTTCGGCATCGACCCGGCGGCAATCTTTGCCGGTACCGGCCGGCTGCGCATGTCGATCGAGGCGTTGCAGGCATCGATGCCGCAATCGCTGGCGCATTTCTTCTCGCTGGGCGTGCCGGGTGTGCTGCTGGAGGCCGACGGGCGGGTGTTCCACAATGCCGGCGCCACGGAAGCGCAGGAACTCGGCACCATGCTCGCTTCCGCCGTGTCATACCTCAGCATGTTCGAGGATGCGCGCCAGCCGCTTGTCTATGCCGCTCCCCATATCGGCTTTGCGCTGAGCGTCGACCAGGACCAGTTCCTGTCGATGGCCAAGGTCCGGGCCTTGCGCAGGCTGTGGGCGCGCATCCAGGAAACCTGTTCCATCCCGGCATCGACAGCCAACATCCATGCCGAGACGTCGTTCCGCATGATGACGGCGGCGGATCCCGAAACCAACATCCTGCGCACCACCATCGCCAGCTTTGCAGCGGCAGCAGGCGGCGCGGACTCGATCTCCATCCTGCCACACACCGTCGCCCTCGGGCTGCCGGCCGGCTTTGCCCGCCGCATCGCCCGCAATGCGCAGTTGATCATGGCCAATGAAAGCCATATCGACCATGTCGCCGACCCAGCATTTGGGTCGGGCGCAGTCGAGGCGCTGACCCTGGGCCTGTGCGAAGCGGCGTGGGAAGAGTTCCAGCGGATCGAAGCGGAAGGCGGCGTTCTGGCAAGCCTGCAGCAAGGGCATATCCAGAAGCGCGTCAAGGCAGCATCCGAGCGCCGCGCCGAGGCCTACCGGTCGGGTGAACGGGCAATCATCGGCACCACGCTTTACCCGCTGAAAAACGATGCCCCGGTCGAGACGCTGGCGGCTGAGCGGCGGCCGCCTTTCACAGAGGGCGTGGCGGTGTGCGAGGCGCTGTTTCCGGTCCGCATCGACCAGGCAATCGGAGCCGCACAGTGATCCCGGATTTCAGCCACATTGGCTGGTCGGCGCCACGGCGCGCGCCGGTCGAGGTCAAGGGCCAGCGGCTGACGCCGGAAGGTATTGCCGTCAAGCATCTCTACAGCCAGGGCGATCTCAAGGGGCTGCCGCATCTCGACACCTATCCGGGAATGCCGCCCTTCGTGCGCGGTCCCTACCCGACCATGTATGTCCAGCAGCCGTGGACGATCCGGCAATATGCCGGCTTCTCGACGGCCGAGGAATCCAACGCCTTCTACCGGCGCAATCTCGCCGCCGGCCAAAAGGGCCTTTCGGTCGCTTTCGATCTGCCCACCCATCGCGGCTATGACAGCGACCATCCGCGCGTTGCCGGCGATGTCGGCATGGCGGGCGTGGCCATCGATTCCATCCTCGACATGCGGCAATTGTTCGACGGCATTCCGCTGGGCGAGATGACGGTGTCGATGACCATGAACGGCGCGGTGCTGCCGATCATGGCGCTCTATATCGTCGCGGCCGAAGAACAGGGCGTTGCTCAGAAGGATCTCGCCGGCACCATTCAGAACGACATTCTGAAGGAGTTCATGGTCCGCAACACCTACATCTATCCGCCGAAGCCCTCGATGCGGATCGTGTCTGACATCTTCTCCTATACCTCCCAGCACATGCCGAAGTTCAATTCGATCTCGATCTCCGGCTATCACATGCAGGAGGCCGGCGCGACCGCGGACCTGGAGCTCGCCTACACCATCGCCGACGGCATCGAATATGCCCGCGCCGGCGTCGCCGCCGGGCTCGACATCGACCGTTTCGCCCCGCGGCTTTCCTTCTTCTGGGCGATCGGCATGAACTTCTTCATGGAGATCGCCAAGCTCCGCGCGGCGCGCCTGTTGTGGGCGACCCTGATGCAGAAGAATTTTGCACCGAACGACGAACGCTCGCTGTCGCTGCGCACCCATTGCCAGACCTCCGGCTGGTCGCTGACGGCGCAGGACCCCTACAACAACATCACCCGCACCATGATCGAGGCGATGGCGGCGACGCAGGGACATACCCAGTCGCTGCACACCAACTCCTTCGACGAGGCGATGGCGCTGCCGACCGACCACTCGGCGCGCATCGCCCGCAACACGCAGTTGATCCTGCAGAAGGAATCCGGCACCACCTGCATCATCGATCCGTGGGGCGGCTCGGCCTATATCGAACGGCTGACGCACGATCTGGCGGCGCGTGCGCTCGCCCATATCGAAGAGGTCGAGGCGCTTGGCGGCATGGCGGCAGCAACCGAACAGGGCATTCCAAAACTTCGCATCGAGGAAGCGGCGGCGCGCACGCAGGCGCGTATCGATTCCGGCGAGCAGATACTGGTTGGCGTAAACGCGCATCGCCCCGAGAACGAAATCGACGTCGACGTGCTGAAGATCGACAATGCCGAGGTCAAGGCCCGGCAATTGTCGAAGCTGCAGAACCTGAAAGGCACGCGCAATGTCGGCGCGGTCGAGAGCGCGCTCGATGCGCTGACCCGCGCTGCGCAGGGTAACGAAAACCTGCTGGAATTTGCCATCCGCGCCGCGCGCGCCAATGCCACGGTCGGCGAGATCTCGCTGGCGCTCGAAAAGGTCTTTGGCCGTCACGTCGCCTCGGTGCAAACGATCTCCGGCGTTTATCGCAATGCGCTTGGCGACAATCTGACGGTCGACCGATTGCTGGAGAAGCTCGAAGCTTTCGAGAAGAAGTCCGGCGGCAAGCCGCGCATCCTGGTCGCAAAGATGGGACAGGACGGCCACGACCGTGGCCAGAAGGTGATCGCCACGGCCTTCGCCGATCTCGGCTTCGACGTGACGGTCGGCGCGATGTTCCAGACACCCGACGAGATCGCCAGGCTGGCGGTGGCGCAGGACGTCCATGTCATCGGCGCCTCATCGCTGGCGGCGGGGCACCTGACGCTGATCCCCGAACTACGCGACGCGCTGAAGAAGCTCGGCCGCAGCGACATGCTGATCGTCGCCGGCGGCGTCATCCCGCCGCAGGATTACGGCGCAGTGCTGGAAGCGGGTGCCGCGGAAATCTTCCCGCCAGGGACGGTTATCCCGGAGGCTGCGGATCGGTTGCTGGACCGGCTGCTGGCGGGCTGATTGAAACAGTTGCACTGCTTATCAAAGTTGCGTTGCAATATCGGGCGCAACCTATGGTATAGCTATGAACACCATCATTCACGGACTTGAGGACGGATCGGGCGTTGTAATCCTGCCGCGGGAAACGCTCGACAGCTTGAGCCTGCAAGTGGGCGATGAACTCCAGATCATCGAAACCGACGACGGCATCATCCTAAGGCCGGTGCCGTGTGACGACGTCGAACGGCAAATACGTGCTGCTCGCGATGTCATGGCCAAGTATGAGCCCGCGTTGCGAAAGCTGGCTGTGCAAATAGGGTGAGCTGGCGTCAGGCGTCCGACAGCTTGAGGATTTCCCATTCTTTGCCGTTGACGCTTGCGACGTCGCCGACCTTCTTGCCGAACAGCGCCACGGCCATTGGCGAGACGTGTGAGATGCTGCCCTTTGAGGGGTCGGCCTCGTCCTCGCCGACTATCTTCCAGTGCACTCTCTTGCCGTCATCGCCTTCCAGCGTGACACCCATGCCGAAGCGCACCTGGTCGCTGCCCGGTTCCGGCACGGAAAGCTCGGCGCTTTCGCGGCGCGCTGTCCAGTAGCGCAGGTCGCGCGAGACAACGGCAATGCGCTCGCGATCGGCTTTTCGCTCGGCTTTCGCCAAAATGTCGCGCAGATCGGCCAGATTGTCCTCGATCATCGCCAGGCCGCGCTCCGTCACCAGATTGCGGTGTTGGCTGATCGGCCGCTCGCCGATGCCGGCAATGGCGTTTTCGCTGTCTTCCTCGCGGGTAAAAGCTCTGCTCATCGGATAAACTTAGGCCCGCTTCCGTGACTGCACAAGCCACTTGCCGGACCCGGTCATTGGCCGGACTATGGCCGAGCGGAGACCGATGCGGCTGGCCCAATTCCTGCGATCAGCCGGATGATCGCAAGGGATGTGCCGATGTTGAACAGACGAACGCTTCTGAAGGGGACGGCCGGCTTTGCCGTGCTCGGCCTTTCGGTGGGCAACGCCTTGGCGAAAACGGCGGTGCGCGGCTCGATCAACGCCGCCGAGCTTGGCGTGGAGCCGGACGCACCGGACGACCAGAGCAAGGCCTTCGCCAGGATGCTAGCCGAGGCCAGCGACCGCAACGCGCCGGTGTTCCTGCCGCCGGGCACCTATGTCGTGTCCAACCTGACCCTGCCCGCCCGCGTCAGGCTTTCGGGCGTGCCGGGCGCCTCGCGCATCCTCTATGGCGGCAATGGCCATTTGCTGACGGCCGAACAGGCCGAGCATATAGAGTTCACCGCATTGGTCTTCGACGGCGCCAACGGCGAGTTGGCCGACGATGCCCAAGGCCTGCTCGACCTGCGCCGCGTCGCCCATCTCGTCATCGACAATTGCACGATCACCGGCAGCGGCAAGCATGGGCTGGCGCTGGAGCATGCGTCGGGCCGCATCGAGCGCTCCGAGATTTCGGGGGCTGCGGACGCCGGCATCTACTCCGTCGAGGCCGCTGGCCTGGCGATATCCGACAACACCGTATCCGACTGCGGCAATGGCGGCATTCTTGTCCATCGCTGGCAGCAGGCCGAGGACGGCACGATGGTCAGCGGCAACCGCGTGCAGCGGATCGGCGCGCGCGGCGGCGGCACCGGGCAGAACGGCAATGGCATCAACGCCTTCCGTGCCGGCAATGTCTCGCTCACCGGCAACTTCGTCTCGGACTGCGCCTTCTCGGCGATCCGCGCCAACAGTTCCAGCAATCTGCAGATGACCGGCAACACGTGCTCGCGGTCGGGCGAAACGGCGCTCTATTCCGAATTCTCCTTCGAAGGCGCCATCATCGGCAACAACATCGTCGATGGTGCCGCTAACGGCATCTCGATCGTCAATTTCAACGACGGCGGCCGTATGGGTGTCTGCTCGAACAACATCGTGCGCAACCTCTCGGCCACCGGCCCCTACCCCGCCGACGCGCCGGGCTTCGGCGTCGGTATCAGCGTCGAGGCCGACACCACCGTCTCGGGCAATGTCATCGAGAACGCGCCGCTCTACGGCATGCAGATCGGCTGGGGCGCTTATATGCGCAATGTTGTGGCGACGGGAAACATCATCCGTCAGGCCGGAACCGGCATCGCCGTCACTGTGGTAGAAGGCGCTGGAAACGCCATCATTTCCGACAACGTCATCGACGGCGCCAAGAACGGCGCCATCATCGGCCAGCGCTGGGCCGAACCGGCGACCGGCGACCTCGCGCGGTCAAGCGTAAGCGGCTATGCGCATCTGACGGTTGAGCGAAACAGGGTCAGCTGAGCGCCGTCGTCGGCCGCAGCGAGCCGACCTTGGCGCCGATGCGGCTTTCGATCGGCGGATTGGCCCGCTCCAGAAGGTTCGCCTCCAGTGCGCCGTCGGCGCTGAGAAGTTTTGCCAGCACAGCGGCAATCATCACCTCGGCGGCGCGGCCGGCGCCGTCATCACATTTTAGCGCGATGCCGAGGCCAAGCTCCGGAACGGCGGCGCAATAGACACCCTCGGCGCCCGTCTTGACGAATATGCGGCCGGGCGCGGCCTGCATCAGCGCCACATCGGCCTTGCCGGTGCCGGCGACCAGGAAAGGCTCGGCCATGCAGGCAGACAGCAGGCGTTTGGCCGCCTTGGCACGCTCAGGGCCAAAGCTCGTGCCCGTCGCCATGCGGGCAAAGCCAAGGGCAAAACTTTTCAGCGGCACGGCATAGGTGGGGATCGAGCAGCCATCGGTTGCCCGGTGATCCGCATCGTGGGCAGCGCCGGTCACCGCCTGCATGGCGTCGCGCACCATCTCCTGCAAACCATGGCCTGCCTTGACGTAGCCTTGGTGGGCAATCCCCGAGTGCACGCAGGTGCAGAGAAATCCGGAATGCTTGCCCGAGCAATTGTTGTGCAGTGCGTTCGGCGAGACGCCTGTGCGGGCCAGTGCGATCGTCGCGTCGTGGCTCGACGGCCAATGCGCGCCGCATTCCAGCGCCGACTTGTCGAGCCCGGCCTTGGCCAGCATCGCCTGCGCCAGTTCGACATGCGCGGGTTCGCCCGAATGCGAAGCGCAGGCCAGCGCCAGTTCGCGGTCGCCGAAGCCGTACGCATCGGCAGCACCCGTTTCAACCAGCGGCAGCGCCTGGATCGCCTTGACCGCCGAGCGCGGAAACACCGGCCGCGCCGTATGGCCGATCTCCAGGACAGGCTTGCCGTCACCGTCGAAGATTGCGACAGCGCCGCGATGGGCGCTCTCGACGATCGCGCCGCGCAAGACCTCGACCAGAACCGGATTTGTCATCACCACGCCCCAAAAATACGGGCCGCTTCTACCTGATCCGGTCGAGGATTGAAACGTAGTTGGCAACGGCAGCGCCACCCATGTTGAAGATGCCGCCGAGCGTTGCCCCCGGCACCTGGATGCCGCCTGCCTCGCCGGTCAACTGCATGGCGGTCAGCACATGCATCGACACACCGGTGGCGCCGATCGGATGGCCCTTGGCCTTCAGCCCGCCCGAAGGATTGACCGGCAGCCTGCCGTCCTTTGCCGTCGTGCCGTCTAGCGCCAGCCTGGCGCCCTCGCCCGGCTTGGCCAGGCCCATCGCCTCATATTCGATCAGTTCGGCAATGGTGAAGCAGTCATGCGTCTCGACGAAGGAGAGGTCGTCGAGCGTCACGCCGGCCTTCTTCAAAGCCTGGTTCCAGGCCTGCTCGCAGCCTTCGAAAGACAGGATGTCGCGCTTCGACATCGGCAGGAAATCCTGGACATGCTCGTTGGCGCGGAAGGCGACGGCGCGGCGCATCATCAACGCCGTCGAGGTGTCGGTCAGCACAAGGGCGGCAGCACCGTCGGAGACCAGCGAACAGTCCGTGCGCTTCAGCGGACCGGCCACGAACGGGTTTTTCTCGCTTTCCTGGCGGCAGAACTCGTAGCCGAAATCCTTGCGCATCTGCGCATACGGATTGTTGACGCCGTTCTTGTGGTTCTTGGCGGCGATCATCGCCAGCGCGTCGGACTGGTCGCCATAACGCTGGAAATAGGCCTGCGCGATCTTGCCGAAGACGCCAGCGAAACCGGCCGGCGTGTCGCCCTCCTCCGGCAGATAGGAAGCCTTGAGCAGGTTCTTGCCGATCTCGGGGCCGGGGGTCGTCGTCATCTGCTCGGCACCGACCACCAGCACGATGCGGGCGGCATTGGCGTCGATGGCGCGGATGCCTTGGCGGACCGCTGCCGAACCCGTGGCGCAGGCGTTCTCGACCCGCGTCGCCGGCTTGAAGCGCAGTCGGTCGTCGGCCTGCAACACGAGGCTGGCGGTAAAATCCTGTGGGGAAAAGCCGGCATTGAAGTGGCCGAGCACGATCTCGTCGACCTCGTCCGGACCGATGCCGGCATGGTCGAGCGCGTCGACCGCGACCTTGGTGATCAGGCCTTCCAGCGTCTCGCCTTCCAGCTTGCCGAAGCGCGAATGCGCCCATCCGACGATGCATGCGGTCATGGCAACCTCCGTTTGCCGCAAGCCTAACATGTCATAGCGCGGCATCAGCCTCTAATATTGTTCAACAGTGAACTGTTTTCCAGTCCAAAGGATGGGCCAGAGCGACATGATCGATTGATCCGAGCGCGAGTTTTTTATTGATTGATCCGTCAATAAAAAATAATCTTCGGTTTTAATCTGGATCTCCCCAATGCCGAAAGTCGGAATGGAACCGTTGCGCCGCAAGGCGCTCATCGACGCGACGATCTCGGCGATCGGCGAGCGCGGCTCGCTTGATGTGACCATGTCGGAGATCGCCGGACGGGCGGGCGTGTCGTCGGCCCTTGCCCACCACTATTTCGGCGCCAAGGACGAGCTCCTTCTGGCGACGATGCGGCACATACTGGCCGAGCTGACCATCGACATGCGGCGCGCCCTGCAATCCGCCGGCTCGCCGCGCGAACGCGTTTCGGCGGTGGTCGCCGTCAACTTCTCCGACATCCAGTTCCGGCCGGAAACCATCGCGGCCTGGCTCGCCTTTTATGTCGAGGCACAGAAATCATCGGCCCTACGCCGGCTGCTCAGGGTCTATGCGCGGCGGCTGCATTCCAACCTGATGAGCGGACTAATCGGCATACTGCCGCGCAACGAAGCCGACCGCGCGGCGGAAGCGGTCGCGGCGATGATCGACGGGCTGTACATCAGGCGCGCGCTGAAGGACGGCGTGCCGGATGCTCAAACCGCGATCGCGCTGGTCGAAGATTATCTCGAAATCAAACTCGGCGGGCGACAGACACAGTGACAGCCTCAGTGATATCAAGGCGACCCAACATCCTGATCGTCATGGTCGATCAGCTCAACGGCACGCTGTTTGCGGACGGGCCGGCGGACTTCCTGCATGTGCCGCATCTCAAGGCGCTGGCCGCACGCTCGGCGCGCTTCGGCAACAACTACACGGCCTCGCCGCTTTGCGCGCCGGGCCGCGCCGCTTTCATGAGCGGGCAATTGCCGTCGCGCACCCAGGTCTATGACAACGCCGCCGAATTCGCTTCCTCGATCCCGACCTATGCGCATCATCTGCGCAGCGCCGGCTACTACACCTGCCTGTCGGGCAAGATGCATTTCGTCGGGCCGGACCAGTTGCACGGTTTCGAGGAGCGGCTGACCACCGACATCTATCCCGCCGATTTCGGCTGGACGCCGGATTACCGCAAGCCCGGCGAGCGCATCGACTGGTGGTATCACAATCTGGGCTCGGTCACCGGCGCCGGCGTTGCCGAGATCACCAACCAGATGGAGTATGACGACGAGGTCGCCTTCCACGCGGTGCAAAAACTCTACGATCTTGCCCGCACCTCCGAGGACGAGGCCAGCCGGCCCTGGTGCCTGACGGTTTCCTTCACCCACCCGCACGACCCCTATGTCGCACGGCGGCAATATTGGGAATTCTATAAAGACTGTCCGGCGCTTGAGCCGGAGGTGGGATTCATCCCCTATGCCCATCAGGACCCGCATTCGCAACGGCTTTACCGGGCCAGCGACTACGACAGTTTCAACATCACGCCGGAGCAGATCCGCCGCTCGCGGCGCGGCTACTACGCCAACATCTCCTATCTCGACGACAAGGTCGGCGAGTTGATGTCAGTGCTGGAGCGAACGCGCATGCTGGACGACACCATCATCCTGTTCTGCTCCGACCATGGCGACATGCTTGGCGAGCGCGGCCTGTGGTTCAAGATGAATTTTTTCGAGGGCTCGGCGCGAGTACCTTTGATGATCGCCGGCAAAGGCATTCCTGCAGGGCTGATCGAGGCGCCGGTCTCCAACCTCGACGTGACGCCGACGCTGTGCGATCTCGCCGGCATCGACATCTCCGCGATCGCACCGTGGACCGATGGCCAGTCGCTGCTGCCGTTGCTTGATGGCGGACAGCGCACCGCGCCGGTGCTGATGGAATATGCCGCCGAGGGCTCCAACGCGCCGTTGGTGGCGATCCGCGATGGCCGCTACAAATTCATCCATTGCGAGATCGACCCGCCGCTTCTGTTCGACCTCGAAGCCGATCCGCAAGAACGCACCAATCGTGCCACCGATCCGGCGCATGCCGATCTGGTGGCGGCCTTCACGGGAGCCGTGCGAGCGCGCTGGGACATGGCGGCATTCGATGCCGCGGTGCGCGTCAGCCAGGCGCGGCGCTGGGTGGTTTATCCCGCGCTGCGCAACGGCACGCATTACCCCTGGGAGTTCCAGCCACTGCGGAAGGCGTCGGAACGCTACATGCGCAACCACATGAACCTCGACAATCTCGAGGAACAGAAACGCTTTCCGCGAGGCGAATGATGACAATTGTCCCCTCCCTCGAGCATCTCAGACAGGCCTATGCCGTGACGTCGAAGGCGACGCAGATCACGCCTTTGCTGGAATCGACAGCCTTGGCCAAGGAGACGGGTGCGGCCCGCGTCTTTATCAAACCGGAATCGCTGCAATGGGCGGGATCGTTCAAGGTGCGCGGGGCCTATTGGCGGTTGAAGCGGCTGTCGCCGGATGAGGCCAGAAAAGGCGTCGTCGCCTACTCCTCCGGCAATTTCGCGCAAGGGTTGGCGGCTGCCGGCCAGGCGCTCGGCATTCCCGTCACCATCGTCATGCCGATCGACGCGCCGGCCGCCAAGCGCGATGCCACTGCAGGTTATGGCGCGCGCGTCGTGCTGACCGATCATGGCGAGCGCGCCCGTGAAGAGGTCGCAGCCGCCAAGGCCCGCGAGATTGCCGAGACCGAAGGGCTGGCGTTGCTGCATCCATTCGACGATCCGGAGATCGTTGCCGGCCAGGCCGGCGCCGGGCTCGAAGCGCTCGAACAACTCGAGGCAAAGGACGCCAGTGCCGACCTTCTGTTCTGCTCGGTCGGCGGTGGTGGGCTGATCGGCGGCGTCTCGCTCGCCTTCCACTATCTGTCGCCGGCAACCGAGATCATCGGCGTCGAACCGGAAGGCTTCAACGGCATGGGTTCATCGCTAGCGCATGGCGCCGTCGAGACCATGCCGATCGCGCCGAAGTCGATCTGCGACGGGCTGATGTCGCGGCGGCCGGGCGACGCGCCGTTTGCGGCGGTCAAGACCGCCGGCGTGCGCGGCATCACCGTCGATGATGCCTCCGTGCGGCGGGCAATGAAGATCGCCTTCGAACGGATGAAGCTGGTGCTCGAGCCATCGGGCGCCGCCTCTCTGGCGGCGCTGCTCGGCGGCAAGGTGGATGTGGCGGGTAAAACGGTCCTGGTCATGGCTACCGGCGGCAATGTCTCGCTCGCCGATTTTATTTCGCATATGAACGATGGGCGCATGTGAACCATGCTTGAAGCAGACTTCGTCATCATCGGCTCCGGCTCGGCCGGCTCGGCCATGGCCTACCGGCTGTCGGAAGACGGCAAGCATTCGGTGATCGTCATCGAGTTCGGCGGCACCGATATCGGGCCGCTGATCCAGATGCCGTCGGCGCTGTCGATCCCGCTCAACATGAGCCTTTACGACTGGGGCTTTGCCAGCGAACCAGAGCCGCATCTCGGCGGCCGCGTGCTGGCGACGCCACGCGGCAAGGTGATCGGCGGCTCGTCCTCGATCAACGGCATGGTATATGTCAGGGGCCACGCACGCGACTTCGACCACTGGGCCGAACAGGGGGCGGCCGGCTGGGGCTTCGCCGACGTGCTGCCCTATTTCAAGCGCATGGAGGACAGTGACGGGGGCGAGGACGGCTGGCGCGGCCACGGCGGCCCGCTGCACGTCCAGCGTGGCCCGCGCAAGAATCCGCTCTACGGCGCCTTTGTCGAGGCCGGCCGCCAAGCCGGGTTCGAACTGACCGACGACTACAATGGCTCGAAGCAGGAAGGCTTCGGACCGATGGAGCAAACCATTCGCGGCGGCCGCCGCTGGTCGGCTGCGTCAGCCTATCTGAAGCCGGCGCTCAAGCGGCAAAATGTCAGCGTGATCAGAGGCTTCGCCCGCCGGGTGATCATCGAGAATCAGCGTGCCGTCGGAGTCGAGATCGAAGCTCACAAACAGATTCAGGTCGTTAAGGCACGACGTGAGGTGATCGTCGCCGCATCGTCGATCAATTCGCCCAAGATCCTGATGCTATCCGGTATCGGCCCGGCCGCGCATCTCACGGAGAACGGCATCCAGGTCGTGGCCGACCGGCCCGGTGTCGGCCGCAATCTGCAGGATCATATGGAGCTCTACATCCAGCAGGAATCGACCCAGCCGATCACGCTGAATTCGGTTCTCAACCCATTCTCCAAGACGCTGATCGGGGCGCAGTGGCTGTTGTTCAAGACCGGCCTCGGCGCCACCAACCATTTCGAGGCCGCGGCCTTCGTGCGCTCGCAGGCCGGTGTCGACTACCCCGATATCCAGTACCACTTCATCCCGGCGGCGGTGCGCTATGACGGCAAGGCGGCGGCGAAGGCGCATGGCTTCCAGGCGCATGTCGGGCCGATGCGGTCGAAGTCGCGCGGTTCGGTGACGCTGCGCTCGCCCGACCCGAAAGCGACGCCGGTCATCCGCTTCAACTACATGTCGCATCCAGACGACTGGACCGAGTTCCGCCACTGCATCCGGCTGACCCGCGAGATCTTCGGCCAGAAGGCTTTTGACGGCTTTCGCGGCAAGGAAATCTCGCCGGGTTCGCACGTCCAGTCGGACGAGGATCTCGACGCCTTCATCCGCGATCATGCCGAGAGTGCCTACCACCCGTGCGGCACCTGCAAGATGGGCCGCGCCGACGACATCATGAGCGTGGTCGATCCGGAGTGCCGGGTCATCGGCGTCGACGGCCTGCGCGTCGCCGACTCCTCGATCTTCCCGCGGGTGACCAACGGCAACCTCAACGCGCCGTCGATCATGACCGGCGAGAAGGCCTCCGACCACATTCTCGGCCGCACGCCACTGGCGCCGTCCAACCAGGAACCCTGGATCAATCCGCGCTGGCAGGTGGCGGATCGATAGGGCATTGTCCGGCGGACTGCTCCGCAATAGCGAATACATCTGGAGAACAGCATGCGCGCCCAGCCAACGGCATCGCACTATGTCAACGGCCGCTACATCGAGGACGAAGGCGGCGCGCCGCTGCCGGTGATCTATCCGGCGACCGGTGAGGTCATCGCCACTTTGCATTCGGCGACTCCGAACGTGCTGGAGCTCGCCATCGAAGCCGCGCGGGCCGCACAACCGGC
The DNA here is from genome assembly GCF_040324035.1 of Mesorhizobium sp. M0016. Taxonomy (NCBI): domain Bacteria; kingdom Pseudomonadati; phylum Pseudomonadota; class Alphaproteobacteria; order Hyphomicrobiales; family Phyllobacteriaceae; genus Mesorhizobium; species Mesorhizobium sp. M0016. Next base: position 83,640 of record NZ_JAMYVM010000027.1, read on the forward strand.
CTGGGCGCGGATGAAGCCGGTCGAGCGTGGCCGCATCCTGCGCCGCGCCGCCGACATTTTGCGCGCGCGCAACGCCGATCTGGCGCGGATCGAGACGCTCGACACCGGCAAAGCGATCCAGGAGACGCTGGTGGCGGATGCACTGTCGGCCGCCGACTGCCTCGAATATTTCGGCGGCGCGGTTGCCGCCTTCAACGGCGATGCGATCGATTTTGGTGGACCTTTTGCCTATACGCGCCGCGAGGCGCTCGGTGTGTGCGTCGGCATCGGCGCCTGGAACTATCCGATCCAGATCGCCGGCTGGAAATCCGCCCCCGCGCTCGCCATGGGCAACGCCATGGTGTTCAAGCCCTCGGAGAACACGCCGCTGTCGGCGCTGGCGCTGGCCGAGATCTACTCAGAGGCGGGCCTGCCCGACGGGCTGTTCAACGTCGTGCAAGGCTATGGCGATGTCGGCGCCGGCCTGGTCGGCCATGATGTCGTTGCCAAGGTTTCGGTGACCGGCTCGGTGCCGACCGGCCGCAAGGTGCTGTCGCTCGCCGGCTCGAAGATGAAGCATGCGACGATGGAACTCGGCGGCAAGTCGCCGCTGATCGTGTTCGACGATGCCGATCTCGAAAACGCCATCGGCGGCGCCATGCTCGGCAATTTCTATTCGAGCGGGCAGATCTGCTCCAACGGCACGCGTGTTTTCGTACAAAGCGGCATCCATGACCGCTTCGTCGACCGGCTGGTCGAGCGGACGAAAAAGATCCGCATCGGCGATCCGCTCGATCCTGAGACGCAGATGGGGCCGCTGGTCAACAAGGCGCAGCAGGAGAAGGTCGTTTCCTACATCGCGGCCGGCAGGCAGGATGGAGCAACGCTCGCCTGCGGTGGCAACGTGCCGTCGCTGCAAGGGTTCGATGGCGGCTTCTTTGTAGAGCCAACCGTGTTCACCGGTGTCACCGATAAGATGCGCATTGCGCGCGAGGAGATTTTCGGGCCGGTGATGAGCGTGCTGAAGTTCGACGGCGAGGACGAGGTGATCGACCGCGCCAACGACACCGAATTCGGCCTCGCCGCCGGCGTCTTCACCCGCGACCTGCAGCGCGCTCATAGGGTGATCGCCGAACTGCAGGCCGGCACCTGCTGGATCAACGCCTACAATCTGACGCCAGTGGAAATTCCGTTTGGCGGGGTGAAGCAATCCGGCATCGGGCGCGAGAACTCGCTGGCGGCTTTAGCGCTCTATTCGCAGCTGAAGGCGGTGTATGTCGAGACCGGGGATGTAGCGAGCCCGTACTGAGGGGTTGGCGCGAGGCACCCCCCTCTGCCCTGCCCGGCACAGGGGGGTGCC
>NZ_JAMYVM010000028.1:0-84732 GCF_040324035.1 Mesorhizobium sp. M0016
CGCGAGCACAAGAAGCTCGCTCTGCGCCAAGCCGCATGACCAGCATCATGGCCGCCCCATTTTGCAGAACTTGACGCACACAACCCAATTCAATGGAGCTCCCATGCCCAAGATCGACCTGTCCACCGTGCCTGTCCGCAAGGGCTCCGGCTACCCCGCACCCTTCGACGCCCCTTGCGCCGAGCGTAGGCGCCGCCGCCTCGGCGATGCCGGTGGCCTGACCGATTTCGGAGTCAACCTGATGACATTGCCATCAGGCGGCTGGTCCAGCCAGCGCCACTGGCACAGCCATGAGGACGAGCTCGTCTATGTGCTGGAAGGCGAACTGGTGCTGGTCGAGGATGGCGGCGAGACGCTGCTCAAGGCCGGCGACTGCGCGACCTTTGCCAAGAACAGCGGCAACGGCCACCACATGATCAACCGCTCGTCCACAACGGCGCGCTATCTCGAGGTCGGCTCGCGCAATCCGGATGATCTCATCACTTGCTCGGACATCGACATGATGAGCCCGAGTTCCGATGGCAGGTTTCTGCACAAGGACGGCATGCCCTATCCGGGGCAGGGGTGACGGCTGGACTATGGTCCGGCGCTGGCGTTCGCTGGGCGGGGGGATAAGCTCCTCACAATCAAAGGTGGCGCAGGCCCCCTCATCCGACCGCTTCGCGGCCACCTTCTCCCCGCTGGGGAGAAGAGGGACGTGCTGGCGCTCGCAGTCTCCTCTCCCCTCGGGGGTCTGAAGGACGGGCGAGACACGTGGCTCGCCCCGGAACGGTCAGCCGAGCGAAGCGGAGGCTGGGTGAGGGGGCCTTGGCGCCAGCTTGGCAAACAAAGGGAGCATCACCATGAAAAAAGAAATCATCGAAGTGCCCGTCATGTCGGCCAAGGTCCGGGCGCTCGGGCTGCCGTGCTCGACAGCGGTCAGAGCCAACGGCTTCGTGTTCATTTCGGCGACGCCGCCGGTGGACATGGTGACCGGCGAGATGGTGCGCGGCGACATCGAAACGCAAACCGAGGCGTCGCTGAAGGCGCTGAAACACTGCCTGGAAGCCGCCGGCACCTCGCTGGACAACGTGGTGATGGTGCGTATCTACGCCGTCAATTCCGGCTTCTACAACGCCATCAACCGGGTCTATGCCCGGTACTTCAGCGTCAACCCGCCGGCGCGGAGCTTCGTGCCGGTGGCATCATGGCCGATGGAGTTCGATATCGAGATCGAGTGCGTGGCTGTAGGGTGAGGGCAAGAGAGATTCGAGTTCGGAAATGCCGTTGGGCAGGCAGTATGCCTCTCCTATCTCGAAATGACTACTTTGGAGGCTGACAACCCGCCTTTTTCATTTTTCTTCAAATAATATCTAACTAACGCACCCTTGCCTAGTGATGAAGGGTCCAAGCAGTCAGAAAATTTGAAATGAATATCGATTGGCATGCCCTCTTGGCGAATAAATCCAAACTTTTTACCTTTATCAATCATATTAACTACACCAAGAAAACCTTCAACCTCTTGCTTGGGGTTCGATTTTTTCTTTGGCTTTGATATAGCCTTCCCTGTATTTAGGGTATTTGCGAGGCCGTAGTGGATTTCGTACTCCATGCCTGTCTTGACTTTCGGCGATATATTCGAAGGAGTACGTTCTCGAAAACACCACCTAATAAATTTCTCATCCTCCGCCTCTTCGATGAAGCTAAGTATATTCTGATCGTAAAGAAATTGTAGAAATTCTTCCGCAGACCTCATAAATCCTGGTGCATTATGCACTTCAGCCAAAATATATTTGTAGAATTCAGAAAACGCAGCTTCATAATATTCGTAGTCAAACCTACTCTTTCCGTTTAAGTACTCGAAAAACTTTAGAAACAGCTCGAACTCAGATTCGTCATAGTAAAAAGATAGGCTGTCCTTTATTTCACCAAGGAGGTATTGGCCGTAGTCCTCCTTGAATCGTTTCGTAAATAGGTCACTATATAGAAAAACCCTATCCTTGTCTGGGGGGGACTTGTAGTGATCATTTAATATGTCTAGCATCGTTAAGATGTCGCGTGGTCTATGATAGGAATATCTTAAAAATATCACGAATGAAGTCGGCCTACTGTGCTCCTCCGTCAAATTTGTAGCTTCAAATGGGAAGTAGTGATCCCATGCATCTCCGGGCGGCTCAATTTTGTCCTGCTGCACGTTGAACATTCTGTCAGCCATCAAAAATAACTCGCTACTGCGATACTTTCCGTAGTCGGTTATCCAGCTAAGAACGATCGAATTATCTTTCAGTTTTGTGTTTCTATTCTGTAAGCCAAGAGAATTAAATATATCAGGTCTAAGAAGCAATACGCACTTCATTCGCCCTTTTGAATCTCTTATCCTTGGGAAGAAGTCATTATTTAAACTCCAGGCCGCATTGGCTAGCCCTTTGACGCAGTCAAGATACTCGTTGAACGGGATCGAAGCCGGCCTTATGTCTATCCCGTCAATAAAAAGCGAAACGCTTTTGCTTAATTTAATGGAAGACAGGGCGTCCTGAAGCTTCCCCTGTATGTACAGGAGGTTCGTCTGGAATTTTCGCGTCTCGGACCTAACCTCTTTGCCGTCTCCATCTTTGAAGGTTGCTCCAAATTGAGAGTACTTTGCAAATACTTCAACAGCTGAGGTTGAATTCTCAACAAGTTGAAGTGCGGTTATTATCTCTGGCGCAAACGCATTGCTGTAGTACTCATCAATAGCATCGTTTAAAGCTTTAAATTTCGGATACTTTAAAAAATATTCCGCTGTACCAGATGATGTTATTATCTCTTTGGCAAATATCAAAAGAATAATTACCTTCCATATATCGGTGTATTCCGACAGGCTGATGTTTTTTCTTTCTTTAAAGATATAAACTTATTGTAGTCCGTCTCTCTAATAAATTTATGGCTCGAAAATTGTTTTTCATTCGGGAAATTTGACCTGTATACCGCGTACGCTGTCTTCCCGGTGCCCTTCTCGCCAACGAGAAAAAATATGCTCGGATCGTCTAAGTCTCGAAGAGCGTCTGTACGCAAAAATATCTTATTAAAAAGCTCCCGGTTTTCTCTCCGGCGATAATTTTCTGCGTCAGAGAAGCCGAAAGTGATCTCCGAAACAGGTTTCATAGTTTTTTCCTCTGAAGAGTAAAATCAGGGCTATGGTGACTGCCTTTATATAAGGCGTCAACAAGGCCACGCTCGAATGGTGTGAGTTGCACCCACGACCTTTGCTACTACCAATGGCGCAGCCGTTGGCAGTAGGGGTGACGATGGTTCGCCCTAGGTGAGACGTCGCTTGCTGGCGCTATATGTGGTTGAAGCGGTCTGAAGGTGGTCAAACTTCGTTGATGCCCCGCCTTTCGCGGAATGCCTTTCATTGGGGATAGGCAAGAGGCGGAGAGAAAAGAGCTAATCGCCTACGCAAAATACTCCTGCAGTGGCCTCACCTCCAGGCTCCCCGCCTTCAGCGCCGCAATCGCCTCAGCCACAGCCGCCGCCCCCGACAGCGTCGTATAGTACGGCACCTTCTGCATCAGCGTCGCGCGGCGGAGCGACTTGGAGTCCGACACCGCCTTCTGGCCATCGGTCGTGTTGAAGACGATCTGGACCTGGCGATTGCGGATGGCGTCTTCGATGTGGGGGCGGCCTTCCAGGACCTTGTTGATCTTCTGCGCGTCGACGCCGTTTTCGGCGAGGAAGCGGGCGGTGCCGGATGTCGCGAGCACCTTGAAGCCCTGACCGGCGAGGCGCTTGACCGCCGGCAGGATGCCGGCCTTGTCCTCGTCGCGCACCGAGACGAACAGCGTGCCGGAACGTGGCAGGTCGACGCCGGCCCCTAACTGGCTCTTGGCGAAGGCCAGCGCAAAGTCGCGGTCGAGGCCCATGACCTCGCCGGTCGAGCGCATTTCCGGGCCGAGCAAAATGTCGACGCCGGGGAAGCGTGCGAAGGGAAAGACGGCTTCCTTGACGGCGATATGGCCGGGGTTTCTCGGGTCGGGCATGGCGCCGTAATGGGCGAAGGCGTCTTCCAGCTTTTCGCCGGCCATGATGCGGGCGGCAATCTTGGCGATCGGACGGCCAATGGTCTTGGCGACGAAGGGCACGGTGCGCGATGCGCGCGGATTGACCTCCAGCACATAGACGATGCCGTCCTTGATCGCATACTGCACGTTCATCAACCCGCCGACATTGAGCGCGCGGGCAAGTGCCGCCGTCTGGCGCTCCAGTTCGTCGACCAGTTCGGAAGGCAGCGAGTGAACGGGGAGCGAGCAGGCGCTGTCGCCGGAGTGGATGCCGGCCTCTTCGATGTGTTCCAGAATGCCCGACACAAAGGTCGACGTGCCGTCGCAGAGGCAGTCGACATCGACCTCGATGGCGCCCGAGAGATAGGTGTCGAACAGCAGCGGGTTCTTGCCCAGCAGCGTGTTGATCTGGCCGGTCTTGTCGTTGGGGTATTTCTGCTTGATGTCCTCCGGAACCAGGCCGGGCACGGTGTCGAGCAGATAGCTCTGCAGCATGCCCTCGTCATGGATGATCTGCATGGCGCGGCCGCCGAGCACATAGGACGGGCGCACCACCAAGGGGAAACCGAGTTCGCCGGCGACCAGGCGCGCCTGCTCGACCGAATAGGCGATGCCGTTCTTCGGCTGGCTGAGGTTGAGCTTGTGCAACAGCTTCTGGAAACGGTCGCGGTCTTCGGCCAGATCGATCATGTCGGGTGACGTGCCCAGGATCGGGATGCCGGCCTTCTCCAGCGCGTCGGCAAGCTTCAGCGGCGTCTGGCCGCCGAACTGGACGATGACGCCGACCAGTTCGCCCGACGCCTGTTCGGCGCGCAGGATCTCCAGCACGTCTTCCGCCGTCAGCGGCTCGAAGTACAGCCGGTCCGAGGTGTCGTAGTCGGTCGAGACCGTCTCGGGGTTGCAGTTGATCATGATCGCTTCATAGCCGGCGTCCGACAGCGCAAAGGCGGCATGGCAGCAGCAATAGTCGAACTCGATGCCCTGGCCGATGCGGTTCGGACCGCCGCCGAGGATGACGACTTTTTTCCGCGCTGACACTTGCGCTTCATTGGCCAGCGCGCCGGCGAAGGGCACTTCATAGGTCGAGTACATGTAGGCGGTGGGCGAGGCGAACTCGGCCGCGCACGTGTCGATGCGCTTATAAACCGGATGAACGTCGAGCTTTTCGCGAATCTTCGCAATCAATTCGGCGTCGGTCTTCGTCAGCGACGCGAGGCGGGCATCGGAGAAGCCCATCGCCTTCAGCATGCGCAGATTGACGGCGTCTTGCGGAATGCCGTGCTCGCGGATGCGGGCTTCCATGGAAACGATGCCGGCGATCTGTTCGAGGAACCACGGGTCGATCTTGCACATGGCGTGCACGTCTTCGAGCGAGGTGCCCATGCGGATCGCCTGCGCCACCATGCGCAGCCGGTCGGGCGTCGGCGTGCCGAGCGCGGCGCGAATGGCGTTGCGGTCGTCGGCGTGGTTGGCAGCTACGGCGCCGTGGCCGAGGCCGGGGATCTCGATCTCGTCGAGGCCGGTCAGGCCGGTCTCCAGGCCACGCAGCGCCTTTTGCAAGGACTCCTGGAACGTGCGGCCGATGGCCATGACTTCGCCGACAGACTTCATGGCGGTGGTCAGCACCGGCTCGGCGCCGGGGAATTTCTCGAAGGCAAAGCGCGGGATTTTTGTGACGACGTAATCGATGCTTGGCTCGAAGGAGGCGGGCGTGGCGCCGCCGGTGATGTCGTTCTCCAGCTCGTCCAGCGTGTAGCCGACAGCGAGCTTGGCCGCGATCTTGGCGATGGGGAAGCCGGTCGCCTTCGAAGCCAAAGCGGAGCTGCGCGAGACGCGCGGGTTCATCTCGATGACGACGAGGCGGCCATCGGCCGGGTTGACGGCGAACTGCACGTTGGAGCCGCCGGTCTCGACGCCGATCTCGCGCAGCACCGCGATCGAGGCGTTGCGCATCATCTGGTATTCCTTGTCGGTCAAGGTCAGCGCGGGGGCGACGGTGATCGAGTCACCCGTATGCACGCCCATCGGGTCGATGTTCTCGATCGAGCAGACGATGATGCAATTGTCCGCCTTGTCGCGGACGACCTCCATCTCATACTCCTTCCAGCCGAGCACGCTCTCCTCGATCAGCACTTCGGTGGTCGGCGAGGCGTCGAGGCCGGACTGGACGATATCGTAGAATTCGGCGCGGTTGTAGGCAATGCCGCCGCCGGTGCCGCCCATGGTGAAGGACGGGCGGATGATGGCGGGCAGGCCGACATGGTCGAGCGCCTGGGCGGCAATCGCCATGCCATGGCTGATGTAGCGCTGCTTGCGGTCGCCTTCGCCGAGGTTCCAGCGGGTTTCCAGCGCGTCGAGCGCGGCGTCGAGGTCGGCAGGCGCCTCGGCCTTGACGGCGGCGCGCTCGGCCTCGTGGGTCTTGCGGTCGGCGTTCTTGACGTCGGTGGCATTGGCCAGCATCGACTTCGGCGTTTCCAGGCCGATCTTCTTCATCGCCTCGCGAAACAGCGCCCGGTCCTCAGCCTTGTCGATCGCCGTGGCGTCGGCGCCGATCATCTCGACATTGTAGCGCTCGAGCACGCCCATGCGGCGCAGCGACAGAGCGGTGTTGAGCGCGGTCTGGCCGCCCATGGTCGGCAGCAGCGCGTCGGGCCGTTCCTTGGCGATGATCTTGGCGACGACTTCAGGCGTGATCGGCTCGATATAGGTGGCGTCGGCCAGTTCCGGGTCGGTCATGATGGTGGCCGGGTTGGAATTGACCAGGATGACCCGGAAGCCCTCCTCCTTCAGCGCCTTGCAGGCCTGGGTGCCGGAATAGTCGAACTCGCAGGCCTGGCCGATGACGATGGGGCCGGCCCCGATGATCAGGATCGACTTGATGTCGGTGCGTCTTGGCATCGTTGTGAGTTCCGTTCGGCGAGCGGCTTGCACGAAAAACCGGGACGGGAAGACCCGGCCGGTTGTGCTTGCGATTCTGGTATCAGGCTAGGAGGGCCTTATAGGGAAGAGTTTTGGGAGATGTAACCCCGAAAATGAGGCTATGCAGTAGGGATTAGGCAGCAGGGATCAGGCAGCAGGGATTAGGCAGGAGCGAGGTTAAGCCGTCTATTGCCTATCCCTACTGCTTAACACCTAATCCCCCAGCGCGAGCTGATCCGTAATCTCAAACCGCTCGGCAGCGCCGATCCGGATCATGTTGAGGCTGCCTTCCCTTGTGAAGCGGAACTCGCTGGGCGAATCCGAGTTGGCCGGCATGCCGGCAGAGAAGGAGATGACGCGCGTGCCGCCATCGGGCCAGGTCACGGTGATGTCTGCCTTGTCGGCGCCATTGTGGACGATGTTGACGGTGCAGCGGGTCATCGGCTGACCGACATAGCGCGCGCAGGGAATGTCGGACGTGGCGCCGGGGGCGGGCGGGGGTTCCAGCCGTGCAACGGTTTGCGTAGCGGTCGCAGCTTTGGCCTGATCTGGCCGAGGCGTCGGGGATGGTACCCCGGGCGCGGACGCCGCATCCGGCGCTGCTCCCGCAGACGCGGTGGAATCCTGTACCGGCGTCCCTGTGGCCTCCGTCGCCGGAGCCTCCGTGGCGGGGATCTCGCCCGTCCTCGGGCTTTCATTGGCTGCGAAGGCGAGGCCGTAAGCATCCTGCATGGCGGTCCTGCCGATCTCGGCGGCGGACTTCGGCGCGCCCGGATCCGTGCCGCCAAGGCGCTCCGTCAGGTCGAGTGGGGCCGGCGCGGGTGCAGCCGGGGTGGGTGGAGCCTGAGTGGGTGCAGCCGGAGCGGCAGAGGCGGCAGGTGCAGTTGCTGGGGGTGTTGCGGCCACGTCGGCCGGCTGCGTCGGCATGTCGGGCGCGAGCGCCGGGCCGCCGGCTTCAGCGCTGGCGGTCACCTGGGGCGGCGCGGCGTCTACTTCGACCACGGTCGGATTGTCGGGGATAAGATAGCGCGCGGGCGCCCAGCCTTTGACCAGTGGATTGTCGATCTCCTCGACCTTGCACCAGCGGTGGCCGTCCACTTCGCTGCAGCCGAAATTCCTGACGCTCGAGCCGATCGGCAGGCGCGCCTGGGTTCTGCCGACCGGCGACGGCGTGGCGCGGATGTTGAGGAGATCGCCTGGGCCGAGCTCGGTCACTATGGAAACGATGTCGGCAGGCGCGTCCTCGGCATTCGCCGGCATGCTCACCAGCAACGGGCCCATGAGCAACAGCCCCATGAGCAACGGGGCCCGCAGGAGCGGAGCGCCAGTCAGTCGATGCAAAATGGTTCGGATTGTGCGCCTCATCATTTGGCCGTGCGCCGATTACCCTTGCGGCAGCAATCCTGCCGTATGCCAAGGCGGTTTTATAATGGACGATATGCGGCCATGTAAGTCTGAAAATGCGTCCGATGTTTGGTGCCGCGAGGCCGAGGCAGGACGCAGCCATGCGGTCAAGCAGAGCCTTGCCAAGAGGGTTTGGGCATGAAGCCGGTCCTCAGCGGATGCGCCCATTCCGGACGGCCCGCCTGTTCGGCCTGTCTCGCCGCCGCTTCATGGTCGTAGTCGACGGCGATGGTCTCGAAACGGTCGGGTCCTTCGCCATCCAAGGTGAGGATGCCGTAGCGCGCATGCGGGCTGCCTTGCTCCGAAACATGCGCCGGCGGCGTGTCATCTTCATAGGCGGGAGCGCCGACGCTGCCGGGGTTGAAGAGGATGGGGCCGCCGGGGATACGGAGCAGCTCCGCGCGGTGGCTGTGGCCGCAAAGCACGACGCGGCAGGCCGGGTCCAGCGCCTGCAACCGCCGCTGAATAGCGGCAAGCGGCGCGCGCACCAGTTGGCCATCGACGATCGCGTCGAGCAGGTATTTCTCGTCATGGTCGGGCCGCGCATGGAAAGCGACCACGCCGGGAACAATCTCCAGCGTGAAGGGCAGGGCGAGCAGGGCTTCGCGCTGCGCTGATGTCAGCCGTTCCTGCGCATAGCGGTCTGAAGCCCACATCATATCGTCGGCCGGATCGACCGCGACCCGGCGGTCATGGTTGCCGCGCACCGTCGGCAGGTCGAGCGCTTCGAGCCGCTCGAACGTCTCGCGCGGCCAGAGCGGGCCGGAGACACAGTCGCCAAGGTTGACGGTGAGATCGGCGCCGCCGCGCCGCGCTAGATCGGCGAGCACGGCATCCAGCGCCAGCACATTGCCATGGATGTCGGCGAGAACGGCAATGCGCATGCGGCGGGCTCCTTGGTGCAGCCCGTTGAGGCTTGCGGCCCGTCTTCGTTATCAAGCCCCTGCCTTCATTATCAAGCCCTTGAGATCGTTCGAGACAGCCGGGAGCCCCGCCTATCGCGGAAGCACTCCATCTGCTAGCGTCCACGCCGCTCCAGAGTTCATCCGGGGGAGGACAGGCGATGACCCGCGACCAGATGGTTGCCCACCTTCGCGCCGCCAATGACGTCGCGCGCGAGACTGCCGCGCACGGGCACCATCCTTTCGGCTGCGTGCTCGTCGGCCCCGACGATCGCATCCTGATGCGGCAAGGCAACATCAACACCGTGCGCCACGCCGAAACCGAGCTCTCCCGGCGTGCCGCGGACGCCTATCCGCCGGAATTCCTCTGGTCCTGCACGCTGGTCACAACCGGCGAGCCCTGTGCGATGTGCACGGGAACGCTGTACTGGGCCAATATCGGCCGGCTGGTCTACGGCTTCGAGGAGACCAAGCTTCTCGCGCTGACCGGCAATCACGCAGAGAACCCGACGATGAACCTCTCGTCGCGCACAGTCCTCGGCTCCGGGCAGAAGCCGGTCGAGGTCCACGGACCCTTCCCCGAGATGGACGAAGAGCTCCTCGCCCCGCATATCGGTTTTTGGCAGCGCTAGGACCTTGACTTCTAAACCGGTTAGGCCGGCATTTCGATGTCGTGGCCACCGACGATGGGCAGAGCCGGATCATCTCCGGCCGCCGCAATCACGCTGTCGAGCAGGCCGGGGAAGCGGGCGTCGAGGTCGGCGCGGCGCAGCGTGATCATCCGGTTGGTGCCAGCCACTTCGGCGCGGGTGACGCCGGCCTCGCGCAGTTTGGCCAGGTGATAGCTGAGATTGGTCTTGGAGCCGAGGTCGAGGAACCGGCTGCAGTTCAGCGGCACGCCTTCCTTGCTGGCGAGATAGCGCACGATGGCGAGCCGGGTCGGGTCGCCAAGCACGCCGAGCACAACCGGCAGGCTGATCTGGTCTGTATTGGGGTGCGGCAAAGTCATGGCCCGAAACTAAGCACAGTCGGTGGCGATTTCAACGCGTCCATGTTTCGCGGGCATGCACAGTCCGCTTCGCGATTGGCCCAATGGCTGTCCTGACACAGGGCTGTCAGCAGGCTTCAGCTATTTTCACCTGGCTTCATTGACATCACGCCCTGTTATGTCCAATTGTTCAATAACTTTTGAACTAAGGACACGCCCTATGGACAAGCGCCTCTTTTGGCTTGCGCTCGGATCGTTCACGATCTCGACCGAAGGCTTCGTCATCTCCAGCCTGCTGCCTGACATCGCCACCGACGCCCGCATTTCCATTCCGCTCGCCGGCACGCTGATCACCGCCTTCGCGCTGGCTAACGCCATCGGCACGCCGATCCTGGCAACGCTGACCGGCGAATGGGACCGGCGCCGCGTCATCTTGTGGACGCTGGCGTTCTTCGTCATCGGCAATGTGGTGGCGGCGCTGAGCTCGTCCTTCGAGCTGCTGCTCATTGCCCGCATCATCATGGCGCTGTCGTCAGGCCTGTTTGCCGCTACCGCTCAAGGCACGGCGGTGGCGCTGGTCGATGACCACCACCGGGCGCGGGCCATTGCAGTCGTCGTCGGCGGAACCACGGTGGCGGTTGCGCTGGGTGCACCGCTCGGCGCGCTGGTTGCCACGATAGCCGGCTGGCGCGGGACCTTCTTTGCCATTGCCGGGCTCGGCGCGCTGGTCGGCGCCATCCTGTGGTACCGGCTGCCGCGCGGAATTGTCGGCACCAAGCTGCCGCTCAGGCGGCGCCTGGCTGCGGCGCTGCGCCCCGGCGTCATGCCGATCCTGCTGACCACCGCTCTTGCCCTGATCGGCGCCTTCTCGGCGTTTTCCTATATCGCGCCGCTGGCCATCCAGAGCGGCGGCCTCAGCCCGATTGCGCTGCCCGGCATGCTGCTCGCCTTCGGTGTCGGCGCCGTCATCGGCAACATAGCCGGAGGCCAGGCGGCCGACCGTTTTGGTGCGACGCGCACCGTCGGCTGGTCGCTGGCGCTGAGCGCCGTCATGCTGGTGATGCTCTCGGTCATCCCGACCTTCCTGCCGCAGCATCTCGCCGGGCCGGCATTGATGGCCATGATGGTGCCGTGGGGCATGGTCGGCTGGGCATTTCCGCCGGCGCAGGCCAGCCGCATCATCAAGCTGGCGCCCGACGCCGCCCCGATCGTGCTGTCGCTCAACGCTTCGGCGCTCTATCTCGGCGTGGCGCTGGGTGCTGTGGTCGGCGGCGCCGTGCTGCGCTACGGCGTGCCGGCCGATCTCGGCTTGGTCGCCGCCATCTTCCCGCTGATCGGGCTTGGCGCGGTGCTGGCCGGCCGCTGGGCGGCCCGGCCGGTCGCCATGCCGGCCGAATAGATCTTTGCAAAGGACCGGCGGCCGCTCTTTCAGCTTGAAGGGGCGGCCGCGGGCACGTCGTAGTCCAGCGCCGCGACTTCATCCAGCATAGCGCGCAGATCTGCCGCTCGTTGCGGGCCGACCAGGGCCTCGAAGCGCTGCTGGGCAATGGTCCACAATTTCGTCGTCTCCTCGAGCTTGGCCAGGCCTTGGTCGGTCAGCCGCACCCGCTTGACGCGGCGATCGTCCTTGTCAGCGAAGGTGTCGACATAGCCGTCGCGGATCAGCGGCTTCAGCGTGTGGCCGAGCGCCGAGAGATCCATGACCATCGCTTCGGCTATCGTGCCCATCGCCGGCTCATTGCTGACATGGATCTGGTAGAGCAGGCCGTACTGCGTGCCCTTCAGACCCGAAGGCGAGATTACATCGTCATAGAAGCGGCCGAGCTTGCGCGCGGCGCGCCGCAGCGTGGCGTTGTTGCAAAGGCTGAATCCCGGCAGCACGGTCTTGCTCATCACGACTCCTTGCCGGCAAAACCGCTGCCGGCCTGTCGCAGAAATAGTTTCTGCCGCCTCCGTTGACAAGATAGTGGCATATACCTACTTCCAGGATGGTGGCATATACCACTAATTGGAAGTCAGGGCGGGACGAGGGTCATCGACCTGTCTCGCCGGGCAGAAAAAGGAACAGGACAATGAGTGGACAGGACAACAAGGGTACCGCAGTCGTCACTGGTGCATCGGCCGGCATAGGTGCTGTCTATGCCGACCGGCTGGCCGGGCAAGGCTACGATCTGGTGCTGGTGGCGCGGCGCGCCGACCGGCTGCAGGAACTGGCTGAAAAGCTGCGTTATGCCTACAAGCGCAAGGTCAGCGTGATATCAGCCGACCTCGCCGACGACAATGATGTGCGCCGCGTCGAGCAGGCGATCGCAGCCGACGATAGCGTCACGCTGCTGGTCAACAATGCCGGCATTGGCGGCCAGGCCGTGGTGGCAACGGCCGACGCCGACGAGGCCGAGCGCATGATCAAGGTCAACGTCATCGCCTTGACCCGCCTGACCCGCGCCGTTCTGCCGGGGCTTCTTGCGCGCAACCGCGGCGCCATCGTCAACATCGCCTCTGTGCTCGCCTATGATACCTCGTTCGGCGGCATCTACAGCGGTACCAAGGCCTATGTCGTCAACTTCACCGAGGCCCTGCACCGCGAAGTCGCCGGCACCAATGTGAAGGTGCAGGCGGTGCTGCCGGGCGCGACCCGCACCGATTTCTGGGAGCTCGCCGGTGGCGATATCCACAATCTGCCGAAGGAGATCATCATGTCCGCCGACGATATGGTCGATGCCGCGCTTGTGGGCCTATCCAGGGGCGAAGCCGTCACCGTGCCGGCACTTGCCGACACAGCCAAGCTCGACACCTTCCTCGGCGCAAGGCAAGTCTTCTACGGCAGCCTGCACGCCGACAAGCCGGCGGCGCGTTACGCGGCTTGAGAGTAGCTGGTTCGCTTCGCGAACCAGGACCCCCACCCCGCTCACTTCGTTCGCGGCCCTCCCCACAAGGGGGAGGATAAAGTGCGCGCTCCCCTACCTCCCCTTTGTGGGGAGGTCGGACCGCAGGTCCGGGTGCGGTACTGGCGCCGACCTCTGCGTTTACGCTCCCCGCCACATCGGTATGATCGACGCAGCCAGCACCAGCGCCAGCACGATGTTGAGCGCGCGCCATTGCCATTCGGTCTTGAGCAGCCGTGCCAGCACCATGCCCGCCACGCACCAGATCGACAGCGAGATGGCTGCGGTGAAGCCGAAGGTCGAGCCGAGCAGCAGCGCGAGTTGTCCCGGACCGTCGGCAAGGGCTGCGAACGAGGCCGCCGCACCCAGTCCCATCGCCCAGCCCTTCGGGTTCATCCATTGAATGCCGGCGCCGCCGAAGAAGCTGTTGGGTTTTGCCATCGCCACATCGAGATCAGGCGGCCCGGCGCGGCCGATCTTGATTGCCAGCCAGATGAGATAGAGCGAGCCGATGATTTTCATCGCCAGTTGCAGCGACGGCATGGCCAGCAGCAGACCGGCGAGCCCGGCGGCGGCAGCAGCGGTCACGGTGGCGAGGCCGGCAGCGCTGCCGATCAATAGGGGAACGGAACGGCGAAAGCCGAACTGCGCACCTGAAGCAGTCGACAGGGTGGTGGCGATTCCCGGCGTGACGGTGGCCACGAAGGCAAACAGGATGAGCGGAAAGATGGGCTGCAACATGAGGCGTCCTCCATCGAAGGCCCTACGGTAGACTTCTGCATACTTCAGTAAATGCAATGTTTGCGATGGTTGGCATTAGTAGGTATAATGCCAACCATGATCCGTAACCTCGACACAGCGCTGATCCGCACCTTCGTCACTGTCGCCGACAAGGCCAGCATGACGGCGGCGGCGAACGCGCTGCATCTGACGCAAGGCGCCGTCAGCCAGCAGATCAAAAGGCTGGAGGAGGCGCTGGGCTGCAGCCTGTTCGAGCGCGACCGGCGTGGCTTGCGGCTGACGCGGCCCGGCGAGCGGCTGTTCGGCAAGGGCAAACGGTTGCTTGGCCTCAATGACGAGATCTGGGCCGAGATGGCGGGCACCGAGGTCGCCGGCCAGGTGCGGCTCGGTGTTCCCTATGACCTTGTCGGCACCTTGCTGGCGCCGGTGCTGAAAGCCTATGCCGAGACCTATCCGAAGATCGAGATATCCCTACTCTGCGCCGCCTCGCCGGATCTTGCCGCGGCTCTTGCAGCCGGCACCATCGACCTTGCCGTCATCGAGGAACCGGTCGGCCCGTCCGCCGGTGAGTGCCTGGCCATTGACCGGCTGGTCTGGGTGGGGGCCAAGGGCGGCGTCGCCCGCGCCAAGCGGCCGCTGCCGGTGTCGATCGTCGCCGACACCTGCGCCTTCCGCCCGGTGGTGCTGTCGGCGCTGAACGAGCACGGGCTGGAATGGCGCACCGTGTTCGAGAACGGCAACATCGACGCCACGACCGCGACAGTGCGCTCCGACCTTGCCGTCACCGCCTGGCTGGCCTCCACCGTGCCTGCCGATCTTGACATCCTGGCTTTTGATGCCGGGCTGCCGCCGCTGCCGAATTTTTCCATCAATCTGCATTTGCCGAAGTACGGCACGGCGCCGGCAGCGCAGGAGTTCGCGCGGTATATCCGGGGTGGGTTGGCACGGCGGGCTGTGGCGGCTTGACAGAACTTGCATTTCCTCTCCCCCGTCGATCGGGGGAGAGGAAAGGTGCCAAGCCTGTCCCTGTTACTTCCAGTTCTTACGCCGCTCGAGCTCGGCCTCTGACGGCTTCTGCGTAGCGAACGACCCGACCTTGACCTCACCCCCGCGTTCGTAGGTCGCCATGATGACGCCTGTGGTGGTGGCCTGCGACTTGACCAGCTTGAAAGCGGCGGGCATCGCACCACCATCGAACAGCCGCTTGCCCTTGCCCAGCAGCAGCGGGAAGATCATCAACCGGATCTCGTCGATCAGCCCGTTGGCGAGCAAAGTCTGGATCAGCTCGCTCGAACCCTGGATGAGCAGGTCAGGCCCATCTTCCTTCTTGAGGCGGCGCAACGCCGCGACGATATCTTCTCCAAGCCATTGCGTATTTTCCCAGGTGAGCGAATCCGGCCGATGCGTCGCCACATATTTAGTCGCAGGGTTGAAGGCATCTCCGATGGCATCTTTCTGATACGGCCAGTAAGCGGCGAAGATGTCGTAGGTTCTGCGGCCGAGCAGCAGGGCGAAGGGTTTGGAGAACAATTCCTCCATGGCCACCCCCGCCACCTCGTCGAAGTAGTGGAACGTCCAGCCGCCGAATTCGAAGCCGCCAACCGGGTCTTCTTCCGGGCCGCCTGGCGCCTGCATGACGCCGTCGAGGCTGACGAAGGTGGAAGCGATGATCTTTCGCATTGGATTTTCCTTTTCCAGGATCCGCGCCGTCAGGGCCGGATTTCGATCTAAGGACGGACAGGCCGGCGGCCGCCCGACAGGCGTTGGCAAAAAAACGCTGCCGGCCGACAAGGGTACCTACCGCCGTCGCCCGCCGCCAAGCGCCTGCGACGAAAACCAGACGTCGCCGATGATGGCGGTGGCGGTCCGGTCCGGCGCCCTGTCTGACGTCAGCCAGATCGAACGGCTGCGCGCCGCCTTCTGGAGGTCGGGGATTTTGGCCGCCGAACCGGCCGCCGAGGCGCCGACGCAGGGGATGAACCACGAGCGCATGAAGGGGTCGCAGGCAAAGCCCTTGTCGTTGCGGGTTACCATCACGGCCAGGCCGACGCCCTGGGACGGACGCCAGGGAAAGATCATGCGGCCGCCCGCTTTCAGCGCCCGAAGCCAAGGAGCCGGCGGTGCGACGACACCGGCATTGACATAGATGATGTCGGACGGCGGCACATCGCCGGTGACGGCATCGCCGTGGACGACGCTTACATTGCCGTAGGTTTCGAGATTCTTTGTTGCTCTGGCAGCAAGATCTGCCTCTATTTCGAAGGCGGTCACCGGGCCGGGCGCAACCAGCCGCGCCAGCAAGGCGGTGTAGTAGCCTGTGCCGGCGCCGATATGGGTGACGGCCTCGTCCGGTCTGGGGGCGATCCTGCCGATCCACATCGCGTGCAGGGAGGGTTCGCCATTGTTGATGCCCTTGTCGGCATCGAGCGCCACCAGCACGTCCTGATAGATGTGAACAGGATCGGCGCTCGGCGTCATGATCTTGCCGTTGCCGGTGGTGAGCGCCCTGCCGGCGACTACCGCCCAGGGTCCGGCCCCGAGAAAGGCCTCGCGCGGAACGGTGGCGAACGCCTCTTCGAGGCGCGGATCGGCCGAGCCGGCATTGGCCGCCATCAGCTGCGCGTAAAATTTCCTGGCGTCTTCGACACTTGTCATGATGGCCGGTAAGATAGCGCAAGCCGCCGGTTTGTCGCGGTCGGGAATGAAACTCAGCCGACGCCGAAGACGGTGTCGTAGAGCAGCTTGAAGTTGAGCACCAGGATGACCGCCGCGACCACCCAGGCGAGGGCCGCCACGCCGCGGGGAATGGCAAGGTTGCCCATCTTCTTCTTGTCGGAGACGAACTGCACCAGCGGGATGACTGCGAAGGGCAGCTGCATCGACAGCACCACCTGGCTGAAGACCAGCAACTGGCCGGTGCCCTTTTCACCATAGAGCGCGGTGACGACCACCACCGGGACGATGGCGATGCCGCGCGTCAGCAGCCGGCGCGCCCATTGCGGAATGCGCAGGCGCAAAAAGCCTTCCATGACGATCTGGCCGGCAAGCGTAGCCGTAACCGTCGAGTTGAGGCCGGAGGCCAGCAGCGCCACCGCAAACAGGATGGAGGCGATGCCGAGGCCGAGCAGTGGCGACAAGAGCTCGAAGGCTTGGCCGATCTCGGCGACATCCTGATGGCCGGTGCCATGGAAGGCCACCGCCGAGACGATCAGGATCGAGGCGTTGACGAACAGCGCCAGGACGAGCGCGATGGTCGAGTCCGTCGTCGCCCATTTAATGGCGTCGCGCTTGCCTTTTTCGGTCCGTTCATAGGCGCGTGTCTGTACGATCGAGGAGTGCAGGTAGAGATTGTGCGGCATCACCGTGGCGCCGATGATGCCGATGGCGATGTAGAGCATCGCCGGATTGGTGACGATCTCCGTCGACGGCACGAACATCGAATGCAGGATCGAGCCGACCGGAGGGGCAGCGGCAAAGATCTGGATGGCGAAACAGCCGAAGATGATGATCAAAAGCGCGATGACGAAGGCTTCGAGATAGCGGAAACCCTTGTTCATCAAGAGCAGCACGATGAAGGCGTCGAGCGCCGTCAGCAACGCGCCGCCGATCAGCGGAATGCCGAACAGAAGCTGCAGCGCGATCGCCGTGCCGATCACCTCGGCGAGGTCGCAGGCGATGATGGCGAGTTCGCAGGCGATCCACAGCACGAAACTGACGGGACGCGGATAATAGGCGCGGCAGGCCTGGGCGAGGTCGCGGCCGGTGGCGATGCCAAGCCGGGCGGCAAGCGCCTGCAGCAGGATCGCCATCAGGTTGGACAGCATGATGATGAACAATAGCGTGTAGCCGAACTGGGCGCCGCCGGCGAGGTCGGTGGCCCAGTTGCCCGGATCCATATAGCCGACCGAGACCATGTAGCCCGGTCCCATGAAGGCGAACAGGCGACGGAACCAGACGCCGGACTGCGGCACCGCGATCGTGGAGTTCACCTCGCGCAGGCTGGGAGGATTGTCCTCCGGCCTGTCAAATCGCCAGGATGATCCCAAGGTAGCGTCAGCTTCGGACATGGAGGGCTTTCCACTGGGTGGATCGGTTGACGTCATCCTATCTATGCCAGGGCTCAACATTATGCAATAGGCTATATTTCATTGTATGAGCTTCCTGTTGCGCCGACCGGCAGGCCGGCCGGGGATCGCAAACGCCGGTTGCGCCTACCATGGAATGGAAATAAACGGCTGGAACAGTTAAGCCCGTGCTATGAATGGCAAAGGGCTTGCTTTGCCCAAAGCCGATTCTTGTCAAAAGATAGGAAGGAGCGCGTGTTGGCGCTGAAGCACAGACCGGTTGGACGCGAGGAGCCGCTGCCTGACGCCGAGATTCATTCGAAAGGGTTCCGGCAGCAGCGCGAAGCGCGCCGCGGCGCGCTGGTCGAGGATTATGTCGAGCTGATCGCCGACCTGATCGAGGACGGCAATGAGGCGCGTCAGGTCGATATTGCTGCGCGGCTCGGCGTCGCCCAGCCGACGGTGGCCAAGATGCTGACCAGGCTGTGCGCCGACGGGCTCGTTTCCAGAAAACCCTATCGCGGTGTGTTCCTGACCGACGCCGGGCGCAAGGTGGCGGAAGAGAGCCGCATCCGCCACCAGACGGTAGAAGCGTTTTTGCGTTCGCTCGGCGTCAGCGCCGAGACGGCGCGCATCGATGCCGAGGGCATCGAGCATCATGTCAGCGCCGAGACGCTGGAAGCCTTTCGCAAGGCGATGATCGCGCCGCGCTGAGGGGTGCCGGGGCCGCACCACTGGAACCTCCGCACGTCAGGCTCGTTGCTCCTGACGTTGCGCGTGATTGTCGCGCGCCAAGGAGGAAAACATGGGCGTCGAACAGGCACCGACCGCGAAGGGCAAGCAGGCGGCCGAGGGTTTGAGGCAGGCAGCGGCAAAGGACGAACGCAAGACCGAGGTCGAAACCGGCCATGCGCTGAAAAAGGGCGCCGCGCGTTTCGAGGAACGCTCCAAAAGCTCGGACGGCAAAAGCGCCGGCACCAAGCAGAAGATCTGAGTTCTGTTCGCAAGCGGCAACCTGCCGCTCATTCCTCGGTGTCCTGCACCCAACTGCGCGGATGGCCGTCGACGCGGAACTGGAATATGAAATAGGGCGGAATGCAGGAGCCCTTGCCAGGCTTGGCTGCGGCCAGATCGTCGTAGCCGGCGGTGCAGATATAGTCCTCGCGGCAGGGATGCGCCTTGTCGCAGGCGCGCAGGCCGGCGGTCTTGGTGAATTCCTTGGTGCAGAATTTGTGGTCCTTGCCCGACGCGATGCAGTCGTTGAAACCGGTCTTGGCGAGGCGGCCGCAAGTCGCCTCGTCGGGAAGCTTGTCGCAGCTTGCCTTGCGCAGCATGCCCCCGGGAAAGCCACCGGTCTTCTGCTCGGGGTTGTCGTAGCGTTGGCGCGCCGCGCCATAGCCGGCGAGCTTGATTACCGGTTTCTTGTCGCGCGCCGGATCGATGGCGCAGGCTTTTGCGGTGGCCGGCGACAGGCGGCAATATTTGTCGCTGCCCCAGCTCGACATCTTGATCTCGCCGAACTCGACGGGGTCGCCGACTGCGGTGGCCGCCTCGCTGACGCAGGTGCCGAAGCCCGGATGGATGTCGCTTTCATGGACGCCGGCGCAGCGCAGGCTTTCGCCGCAGTTCCAGTCCTTGAAGCTCGTATCCTCGCCACTGTAGCAGATCGACCCCCAGCCATTGTAGAGATCGGTGCCTTTCAGCGCTTCGGCGAGTTTGGCGTCCGGACGGGCGGCGAAGCCGCGTGAGAAATCCGGATGGCCGCCGGCGGCGAAGTCCTCGACGATGGCGCGGCGGCGCGGCAGGTCGGCGAAGAACACCGCCGAGCCGGGGACGAAGACGGCGTTGCGGCGCGGCTCGCTGGCCGGATCGGCGCCGGTGTAATGGAAGCCGGCAATGCCGTGCGTCTGGTGGCAGCCGGTGCAGGTCATTTCGTTGAGACGCAGATTGAAGCCGGCCACCGATTTCACGCTGCGCAGCTCGTTGCCCTTGGCGACATAGTCCTGCAACGCCCTGTCGATGTCAGCATCGTCGAGCAGCCCATAGGCGATATTGTTTTGCGACCTGGCCATGCCGCCGGGTGCGACCGAGACGGCGCTGGTCGCCAGGAACTTGTCGTCGATGACCAGCCGGCCGCGATCGAGGTCGTAGAGGTTGCGGTCGGTCAGCAGCCATTTGGCGAAGGCCGGCCGGTCGGCCAGAACCACTTTCCGGTCGATCTGGTTCTCCATCTTCGATTCCTGGAAGGTGGACGTCGTTGGGTCCCATTTGAAAATCTTGAGGAGATATTCGGCGTGGCCACCGAAGTCGCGGCGGCTCGAGGCCGACAGCCGGAGAACCTGCATGTTCAGCTCAAGTCGCATGATCTGCGACGAATTCAGCATGGCGTTGGAGAGCGGCCCTTCGTCGGAGCGCAGCCAGGCTGCCAGTTGCTCGGGCGCAAGGTTCTTCTGGCCGGCGGCGAGCCAGCGCTTGGCGATTTCGGCACAGGAAACGGCGGTGGCGCTTGGACGGTCTCTCGAAGCGCGGGCGTGAGCCTCACCGGGCCTGGCGTTGAAGACCAGGCTCATGGTCAGCGGCAGCCGCGACGAGATTCGTTGCGCTGTCTTTCCCTTCGTGGGCTTCTCCGCCACCGAATAATGGAAGCGGTAGATCAGCCTGATCTCGCCGCATTCGGTGTGGCCGAGATAGCCGCGGTCCATGCGGTTGACGACGCCGGTCAGGTCGAGCGTCGAGCCGTCATCGTCGATGTATTTCGGGTTGAATTTCTGGCTGGTGTCCTTCGACTTGGCCATGGCCGCGACGTAAGGATCGGGGCTATTGGCAGGCTCGTCGGCGATCTCCTGCTTTACGGCGTTGCGGACAGGGGTCAGCGCGCGCACCGAAAACAGGCCCCGATTGTCGACCTCGCGCGTGAGACCCAGCGCCGGGCCGAGCAGGCGGCTGATCGAGAGGCCGCCACGCTCAAGCGCCTGCAATGTCTCGGGATCGGTTACGGCGACGCTGGAATCGAGCGTCACGGCGCGCGCCGGCGACGGGCCGAGGCATAGCACCACCGCCAGCAGCAGAAATCGACCGATTGTCCGCAAGTCCCCGACACCCCCGTTCGAACCGGATGCTACAGCGCGCATGCCGCCTCGACCAGAGTGCGAACGCGATGCCGCTGCCACGAAAAATACTGTGACTTGGCGCAACCATTGCGATAATTGTCTGTTGGGTCGGAGTGGGCCACGACATCGGCCAAGCCAGCCGAAATTTGCATACGGGGAGTTGCCATGCTCTGGAAGGGCCGCCGTCAGAGTGACAATGTCGAGGACGAGCGCAGCGACAGCGGCGGCGGTGGTGGTTTCGGCGGCGGCAGCCCTGGCCAGTTCCGCATCCCGATCGGCGGCCGCACCGGCGGCGGCGGCAGCATATTGCTGGTCGTCCTCGTGGTGCTGGCCGGATGGTATTTCGGCTTCGACCCGTCGCAGATCCTGGGCAGCGGCGACGGCGGCGGCGTGCTGCCGGGTGGCGGTGGCCAGATTACCGACAACAGCGGCGGCCAGGACGACGGCGCCGGCACGCCTGCTTCCGACGAGATGAAGCAGTTCGTGGCGACCGTGCTGGCCGAGACCGAAGAGACCTGGACCGGCATCTTCCAGTCGCAGGGCCTGAAATACGAGGACCCGAAGCTTGTGCTGTTCAGCGGCCAGATCCGCTCGGCCTGCGGCTCCGCCTCGACGGCAGCCGGACCGTTCTATTGTCCCGGCGACCACAAGGTCTACCTCGACACCACCTTCTTCCAGCAGCTCGACCAGCAGTTCGGCGCCTCGGGGGATTTCGCCCAAGCCTATGTGATCGCTCATGAAGTCGGTCACCATGTGCAGAACCTCACCGGCATCCTGCCCAAGTTCAACCAGATGCGGCAGTCGATGGGTGAGGCGGAAGCCAACCAGATGTCGGTGCGCATCGAGCTGCAGGCCGACTGCTTCGCCGGCGTTTGGGCGCATTTCACCGCGCAGAAGGGCATTCTGGAACAGGGCGACATCGAAGAGGCGCTCAACGCCGCCAAGCAGATCGGCGACGATACGCTGCAGAAGAAGATGCAGGGCTATGTCGTGCCGGAAAGCTTCAACCACGGGACGTCGCAGCAGCGGCAGACCTGGCTGGCGCGCGGCTACAAGAGCGGCAAGCTGTCGGATTGCAACACGCTGACCGGTCCGGTTTGAGGCGCTCGCAAGTTCCAGCCGACCGCGGTCCAAAGCGCATCCGTCGGCGGGCCGATTCACCACCGGCAACAGATGTCAGGAGGAGAACGCCTGAGGCGTTCTCCTATTGTTCCAAAGTGGCGCCTCGCCTATAACGGGCGCCCGCCCAAGGGCGGTCTCAGGGAGCAGACGCCATCATGATCGACCCCAAAACCGCCAGGCGGGGCCTTGCGCTCGTCTTCACCACGCTGCTGCTCGACATTATCGGCTTCGGCATGATCATGCCGGTGTTGCCGGCCTTTCTCAGGGAGCTTTCCGGCGTCGGCATCAGCGAAGCGG
The DNA here is from genome assembly GCF_040324035.1 of Mesorhizobium sp. M0016. Classification (NCBI taxonomy): domain Bacteria; kingdom Pseudomonadati; phylum Pseudomonadota; class Alphaproteobacteria; order Hyphomicrobiales; family Phyllobacteriaceae; genus Mesorhizobium; species Mesorhizobium sp. M0016. The sequence goes on from NZ_JAMYVM010000028.1 coordinate 22,452, forward strand.
CGATCGAAGGCGGCTGGCTGTTCTTCGTCTATGCGGCGATGCAGTTCTTCTTCGCGCCAATCATGGGTGGATTGAGCGACCGCTTCGGGCGGCGGCCGATCCTGCTTGCCTCGGTGCTTACATTCTCGATCGACAATCTGATCTGCGCCATCGCCTGGTCCTATCCGATGCTGTTCATCGGCCGCGTGCTGGCCGGCATTTCGGGCGCCAGCTATTCGACGACGTCGGCCTTCATTGCCGACATCTCGAACGATGACAACCGGGCGAAGAATTTCGGTCTGCTCGGCATCGCCTTCGGCGTCGGCTTCGTCATTGGGCCGGTGCTGGGCGGGCTGCTCGGCACGTTCGGGCCGCGAGTGCCGTTTTACTTTGCCGCCGGGCTTGCCTTCGTGAACTTCCTCATCGCCATGTTCTTCCTGCCTGAAACGCTCGATGAAAAGCACCGCCGCCGCTTCGAGTGGAAACGCGCCAACCCGGTCGGCACGCTGCTGCAGATGCGCCAATATCAGGGCATCGGCTGGATCGGGCTCGCCTTCTTCCTAATGACGCTCGGCCACATGATGTATCCGGCGGTGTGGTCGTTCGTGTCCAATTATCGTTATGGCTGGAGCGAGCAGCAGATCGGCTTCTCGCTCGGCGCCTTCGGCCTGTGTGGGGCGATCGTCATGGCGACGGTGCTGCCGCGCGTGATCCCCAAACTTGGCGAATGGAGGACGGCGGTCATCGGCCTGACATTCACGGCGGCCAGCGCCTTCGGCTACGCCTTCGCCTCGCAAGGCTGGATGATTTATGCGGTGATCGTCGTCGGCTGCCTGGAAGCACTGGCCGATCCGCCGCTGAGAAGCCTTGCCGCCGCCAAGGTGCCGCCGTCGGCGCAAGGCGAATTGCAGGGCGCGATGACGTCGATCTTCTCGATCACCTCGATCATCACGCCGCTGCTCTACACCGCGATCTTTTCCTGGTTCACCGGACCGAATGCGCCCGTGGTGTTCGGCGGCGCGCCCTATCTGGTTGGGGCATGCTTCCTGACACTTGCAGTCATCGTCTTCGTGACGAAAGTGGCGCGGCCGGCGGCGGTGAGAAGCGCCGCCACCGGCGTCGCTGAAGATGGAGCACAGCTATGAGCCATGACAGCCGCATAAAGCTGACCAAGGACGGCTTGTCGCTTTCGCGGCTGGTGTTCGGCGCCTGGCGCCTGCTCGACAGCGCCGCGCGCCCGGATGCCGATCAGGTCGCGCGGTTGATCGGCAGCGCGGTCGACCTTGGCCTGACCAGTTTCGACCATGCCGATATCTATGGCAATTACGAGGTCGAAGCGGCGTTCGGCGCTGGCTTGTCGCGCTGGAAGGGCAAGCGCGAGAGCATCGAATTGATCTCGAAATGCGACATCATGCTGGCATCGGCAACCCGGCCGCTGAACCGGCTGAAGCACTACGACACCAGTGCCGCCCATATCGTCGCCTCGGTCGACCGTTCGCTCGCCAATCTCGGCACCGACTATCTCGACCTGTTGTTGCTGCACCGGCCGGATCCGCTGATGGATGCCGACGAGACGGCGGCCGCCCTTGCCGGCCTGGTCAAATCAGGAAAGGTGCGGGCAGTCGGCGTTTCGAATTTCACGCCCTCGCAGTTCGACCTTCTGGCTTCGCGGCTGCCATTTGCCTTGGCCACCAATCAGATCGAGATGTCGGTGCTGAAAACCAATGCGCTGGTGGATGGCAGCCTCGATCACGCGCAACGCCTCGGCTATGCGCCGATGATCTGGTCGCCGCTCGGCGGCGGCTTGCTGTTCACCGGCAAGGAAGGGCGCGAGGCGCGGGTCAGGGCGGCAATCGCGGCGGTGGCTGCCGAGATCGGCGCCGGCGATCTCGCCGCCGTCGCCATCGCCTGGCTGCTGCGTCATCCGGCGCGGCTGGCGCCGGTGCTGGGCACGATGAAGCCCGAGCGGCTGGCAGCCATGGTCAAGGCGCTGGAGATCGACCTCGACCGCCAGCAATGGTTTGCCATACTGGAGGCCAGCGAAGGCCGGCCCGTGGCGTAAGGTTAGATACTAGGCTTCGATCCATTCGCTGGGCACGTCCAATGCCTTCGACAGCATGGTGCTGGTTTGCGCCGATGGCTTGCGGCGATTGGATTCAAGGTCCGACAGGAAGCCCTGGCTGACACCGATGGCATCAGCGAACTCGCCCTGCGTCAGCTTGCGCCAGTTGCGCAGCGCCTTGAGCCCGGCTGGAACCTCGCAAAATATCCATGGTCACCTCGGCGGGCAGAGGCTTTTCCGTTTTGAACTCGGCCTTCCGCTCATCGTAGATCGCCACATCCGCAGCGTCTTCTCTGGCTTCTTCGGCGGCATGCAGCAATGCCTCGTAGTCAGCCTTCGGGATGACGACCAGTTCTTCCCCGGTTGAAGTCCTTATGATTTGCGGAGCGTTCATGATGTGCTGTCCTATGGCCGGCTGTAGGTCGTCGTTTCGCGCTTGCCGATGTAGATCGCGAGGATTGTCGTGCGATCTTCATCAATATAACGCGGTAGCAACCGATCCGAAGTCTGTAACCGTCTCGGCCGGCAAGACGTTCTACATCCCCACGCCCGCTGATGGCATAAGTGTTCAAACCCTCAGAGACCTGCTCGCGGACATCGGCCGGCAGGTTGTCGAGATCGCGAGCTGCCGACACCGAGAGGATGATCGTCTTCACTCGCGCAATATCGCAGATTTATCGCTCGAGGCTAAGCGATATTATCGCTGCTACACAGAGGGCTCAGGCCCGTTCGGCCAGCAGTTCCTCGCCGCGCTTTTCGCGGATCAGGTTGACGAAGCGGCGGAACAGATAGTGCGAGTCCTGCGGGCCGGGCGAGGCCTCGGGGTGGTGCTGGACCGAGAACACCGGACGTCCGGTCAGCGCGATGCCGCAGTTCGAGCCATCGAACAGCGAGACATGGGTTTCCTCGACGCCCTCGGGCAAGGAGTCGGCATCGACGGCAAAGCCGTGGTTCATCGAGACGATCTCGACCTTGCCGGTGGTATGATCCTTGACGGGGTGGTTGGCGCCGTGATGGCCCTGGTGCATCTTGGCGGTCTTGCCGCCCAGCGCCAGGGCCAGCATCTGGTGGCCGAGGCAGATGCCGAACACCGGAATATCGGTCTTGAGCAGGTCCTGGATGACCGGCACCGCGTATTCGCCGGTGGCTTCCGGGTCGCCGGGGCCGTTGGAGAGGAAGATGCCGTCGGGCTGCATGGCCAGGATTTCTTCCGAACCGGTACCGGCCGGAACCACGGTGACCTTGGCGCCGAGGCCGGAAAGCAGGCGAAGGATGTTACGCTTGACGCCGTAGTCGATGGCGACGACGTGCATCGACGGCTCGGCCTGTTCGCCAAAGCCTTCGTTCCACACCCAGGGCGTTCCACGCCAGACCGAGGACTGGCCGGAGGTGACTTCCTTGGCGAGGTCAAGCCCGATCAGGCCCGACCAGGCGGCGGCCCGCCGCTTCAAATCGTCGAGGTCGAAGATGCCGTCGGGCGCGTGCGCAATGACGGCATTGGGCATGCCCTTTTCGCGGATCAGCGCGGTCAGCGCCCGGGTGTCGATGCCCGACAGCGCGACGATGCCGCGCTTCTTCAGCCACTGGTCCAGCCCGGTGCCGGCGCGGTAGTTGGACGGGTTGGTGACATCGGCCTTGAACACCGCGCCAACGGCGCCGGCACGGGCGACCGGGTTCAAGTCCTCGATGTCCTCGTCATTGGTGCCGATGTTGCCGATATGCGGGAAGGTGAAGGTGACGATCTGGCCGGCATAGGATGGGTCGGTGAGAATTTCCTGGTAGCCGGTGAGCGCGGTGTTGAAGCAGACTTCGGCAACGGCGGAACCGGTGGCGCCGAGGCCGCGACCCTCGATGACGGTGCCGTCGGCCAGCACCAGGACGGCGGTCGGCTTTTCGGTTGCCCAAGGCGGGGTCAGTTCGGGGGTCATCTCGGCCATGGCGACGCTCCTGTCACGCTGCGCGCTTCGATGGCGGGCCATCTGCGCAGCAAACGGCGCGGCCGATCTCTCGAGCCTGCGCGCATCAATTCTTTGTCTTGTGCAAGGCCGAGTACATAGGGGAAGGCGCCAGAGCGGTCAATGATGCCCGTGCCAAAAACGGCGAGCATTTGTTTCGCCGAACGATATCAGGGCTTTGGCGCGTTTGCTTTGCGGATGGGCCGCGGTTATTGTCCGCGCCGTTCGAAGGAGAAAGCATCATGCGCGCAAAAATCGCCGAATCCCTGAAAAGCGCGATGAAGGCGCAGGACAAGCACCGGCTGCCGACGCTCAGGCTGATCCAGGCCGCCATCCACGACCGCGACATCGCCAATCGCGGCTCGACCAGGGACCCCGCCAGCGACGAGGAGATCCTGCAGATCCTGGCCAAGATGGTGAAGCAGCGCGAGGAATCGGCCAAGGCGTTCGAGGACGGCAAGCGGCCGGAATTGGCGGCGCAGGAGCGTGGCGAGATGGAGATCATCCGCGGCTTCCTGCCGACGCAGCTGGACGACGCCGCCGTCACCGCGGCCGCGCGCGAAGCGATCGCAGCGACTGGTGCGGCGAGCCAGAAGGACATGGGCAAGGTGATTGCCGCGCTGAAGCAGAAATATGCCGGCCAGATGGATTTCGGCAAGGCCAGCGGCATCGTCAAAGGCCTGCTGCAGTAGGAGCCGACACCGCTTCAATGGCGAAGGAGAGCAGGGGGGCATTACCTCTGCGCAAGAAACGGTCCGCACCGGCTTAAGGGAGCCAAGCCTTGACCTGCCGGAGAGACCCACCATGATCGAAATCGTCAAACCCACGCTCGAACATCTGCCCTCCTACAAGGCGGCGCTCGAGCGTGGCTGGTCGCCGGACAATGTCCGGCTGATGGAAGCGACGCGCGAGCAACTTGCGGCGATCGACGAGGATCCCGCGGCGTTCCTTGCCAGCCTCGACGATCCCGAGGCCAAAGGAGGCCCGATTACCTTGCCGGACGGCACGACCGTGCCGCGGCTGCCGGGCTTCCGGCGCTGGATCTGGGACGGCGAGGCCGCCGGCTCGATCGGCTTTCGCTGGCAGCCCGGTACGGCCGCACTGCCGTCGCATGTGCTCGGCCATATCGGCTATGCCGTGGCGCCGTGGAAGCGCGGACGAGGCTATGCGACCGAGGCGCTGCGGCTGATGCTGGACGAGGCGAGGGCTGTTGGTTTGCCATATGTCGAGCTCACCACTGACCTCGACAATCCGGCCTCGCAGAAGGTGGTGCTGGCCAATGGTGGCCGTGTGGTCGGTCCGTTCATCAAGGACGCCGCGTATGGCGGCGCCGAGAGTTTGTTGTTCCGGATCGATTTGTAGTCCGACGCTATTCGGCCGGTGCCGGCAGCGGCGGCGCTGCCCGGCTGCGCCCCTCCCAGATGTAGGAGGCAAGTGCCACCACCACCGCCACCAGCATGGCGGCAGCGCCCACAACCGGCAGGCTGCGATAGCCGTAGCCGGCATTGAGCATGGCAGCGCCCAGCGACGCGGCGAGCGCGATGCCGACATTGAAGCCGGAGGGGATGAGCGAGGAGGCGAGGTTGGAGGCGTCCGCCGTCCAGGCCAGGATGCGGGTCTGGATCGGCGTGCCGATGGCGAAGTTGAGGCCACCCCAGACGACGATGGCGATGACCATCGGCACGGGGTAGGGGCTGACGGCATAGATCACGCCCAACATCACCGCGTGCAGCGCAAGCATGGTGATCAGCGACGGCATCAGCTTCCAGTCGGAAAGCTTGCCGCCGAGAAAGACGCCGACGGTGGCGCCGACGCCGTTGAGCAGCAGCACCCAGGGGATCAGGCTCTCGTCGAGATGGGTCACCTCAAGCAGTGTCGGGGTGATGTAGGTGAACAGGCCGAACTGGCCGATCATCAACGTCAGCATCAGGATCAGCGAGGTCCAGACTTGCTGGCGCGCCAGCACGCGAACCTCGCTGCCAAGGCTGGTGGATGGGCTCGATGCGCCCGTTTTGCGCGGCAGGAGGGCGGCCATGGCGGCAAACGCCACCACGCCCAGCGCGCACATCACCCAGAAGGTGGCGCGCCAGCCCCAGAGATTGCCGATTGCGGTGCCGGCCGGCACGCCGATGACATTGGATACTGTGAGGCCGGAGAGGATCACAGCCACGGCCATGCCGCGCTTGTCCTCGGGCACGAGGCCGACCGCCACCACCATGGCGACGCCGAAATAGGCGCCGTGTGCGACGGCGACCGCAATGCGCAAGAGCAGCATCGAGGTAAAATCGGGCGCCAGCGCGCAAGCGGCCTGGCCGATGGTGAAGGCGACGGTCAGGCAAAGCAGCAGCGTCTTGCGGGAAATGCCCTTGGTGGCGAGCGCCAGCAATGGGCCGCCAACCGCGATGCCGCCGGCATAGCCGGAGACGAGGTAGCCGGAGGTCGGGATCGAAACGCCAAGGCCGTCGGCCACTTGCGGCAGCACGCCGGCAATGACGAATTCGGTGGTGCCGAAAGCGAAGGCGGCGATGAACAGGGCAATGAGCGGAAGCATGGCGCGGAAGCGATCCTTGAACGAGTTGGCCTCAAATCATGGATGGCGCTTGCCGGCAATGCAGAAATTTTTGCGGCCGGTTTAGGTTTTCTTGATCAGCTCGCCTTCAACCTGGAGCCGCCGAGCAACCCGCGCTCTTCCAGCACCGGGTAAGCCATCGACGCGAGCAGCGAGTTGATCTGCTTCAGGTCGCGGATGGTATCGAGATGAATGGAGCTGGTCTCGACGCTCTTGGCGGTGCCGTCGCGCAGGCGCACGAAATGGCTGGCGCTGGTTTCCTTTTCGCGGTCGCGCAGCCGGTCCTTTTCCAGCACCAACTGGCGGGCAGTCTCAGGGTCGCGCGACACCAGCACGTTGAAGGCAAGCCTGGCATTGGCCAGCACCGAGGTGTGGAAGGCGAGCAGCTCGCTCCAGCCCTCGGTCGTGAACTCCAGCCCGCGCCCGAACTTCTTCTTCACATGCACCAGCATGTTGCGCACGATGATGTCGCCGACCTGCTCGAGCTTGACGCAGGCGCCTATCAGCTCCTGGCAGCGCAGCGCCTCGTCCTCTGTGAGCGAGTTCCTGGTCAATTTGGCCAGATAGAGCTTGATCGCCGCGTGCTTCCTGTCGACGCGGTCGTCAAGGGCGGCCAGCGCCTTGATCTTGTCGCCGTCGGCGCTTTCATACAGCTCGATGATGCGCTTGAGCATGATCTCGACCGTCTCGCAGACGCGCACCACCTCGCGGGTGGCGTTGGCCAGCGCCTGGCTCGGAACGTCGAGCGCGCCGTCGTTGAGGGCGGAGAGTTCGACCACATCGAGCTCTGTAGCCGGCGCTGGCTTGGTGCCCATTGCGACGATCTTCTCAGAGGCACGATAGATCAAGCTGGCAAGCGGCAGGCCGGCCAGCAGGATCAGCACATTGAACAGGATGTGGGCGTTGACGATCTGGTCGGGCACGGTGGCGCCGAGGAAGGCGACCGGCGGCTTCAGCGTCATGAACAGGATCAGCATCACCAGCGAGCCCATGCCGCGCATCAACAGATTGCCGATCGGCACGACGCGCACGCCAGGTTCGGCACTTCGGGTGAGCAGCGGCGCGATGATCGACGAGCCGAGATTGACGCCGAGCACCAGCACGATGCCGAGTTCGGGCGGGATGAAGCCGCGGCCGGCCAGCGTGACCATCAAAAGCACGGCGGCGATCGAGGAGTGGAACAGCCAGGTGACGAGCGCGGCGAGCAGATAGGCGGTGACGTAGTCGCTGGAGAAATATTCGATGATGAGCGGCATCAGCGTGCTCTGGCGCAGCGGCTCCGAGGCTTGGCCGATCATCTCCAGCGACAGTACCAGAAGGCCGATGCCGACCAGGATGCGGCCGAACTGGCGCCAGTCGCGCCGCTCGGTGGCCATGAACATGACCGTGCCGGCGACGAGGCAGATCGGCACCAGCAGCGTCAGATCGAAGGTCAAGAGCTTGACCACCAGCGCCGAGCCGATCTCGGCGCCGCGCACCGCCAATTGGCCCGACATGCCCGAGACGATGCCGGCGCCGGCGAAGGAGCCGACGAGAAGCGTGACGGCGGTCGAGCTCTGCAGTGCGATCGACAGGCCGCAGCCAGCCAGCACCGCCATGATCGGATTGCGCATGGTGGAGCGCAGCCGGTGACGCAGCACGTCGCCATAGGCGCGCTCGACGCCTGTCTTGACCATGCGGGTGGCAAACAGCATCAGCGCCACCGAGCCCGCCAGATGCAGCAGGACGACGGAGCCGCTCATTTCGAAACCCGCACGCAGACAGCTACCGCGACGCGGAGGGCGCGCAGTGCAGGGAGGAAAACGGGGCTGCGAATCATGGTCATGACAGTCTTGAACAATATCCGGAATATTTTAGCCGGGTAATAAAATCTTGTCGATTTCAAGAGCCGTCGCGGCGCGACAGGGCGTGTCGGAAAATGGACGGATGCGCAAATGGTTGCATGGCGGATCCCTGGTGATGGCAGCGGATCGTCCCGGTTTGCCGGACTCCCGGCAATCGCCTTTGCGATGATGTTCAAATATCCAGGATAAGCGCCGGATTTCATTACGTAAATGTAATGCTAGTGTTCAGTTTCGGTTCATCCTTCGGGGGCTATTCCCTAGGCATCGACAACCAAGGAGCCCCGCTATGAAACATATTGTTCTTTCCGCCCTCGCTTTCTCGATGCTGGCCGCCACTTCGCTTACCAGCCAGGCCGCACCGGTGAACGCACCGGTCGCACCGCAGTCGAATTACACGCAGGTCGACTGGCAGAGGCCCGGCAAGCATGTCGATGTCAGGAAGCGCGTCGTGAAGAAGACGGTGGTCGTCAAGCGCAGCTATTGGCGCAATGGCCAGAAATATTCCAGCTGGAAGCGGCACCAGCCGATCCGCGATTATGGCCGCTATGGCCTGCGTCGCCCCGGCCGCGGCCAGGAATGGATCCGCGTCGGCAACGACTATGTGCTGGTCAGTGTCCTGTCCGGCATCATCTTCGGCGCCATTGCCGCGCATTAAGCCCGGCCTCGCCGGCGCAATGCCGAGACTTGAAAGGAGGCGGCCCGAAACGGCCGCCTTTCTTTTGGCTGTAGAAACCGGGCTTTTTGGCTGTGGAAACCGGGTATGGTCCGTAATAAGGGTCGTCGGATTCCGCGCGCATGATTATATGAGGGACAAACGAGTTCCCCAATGCGCTTTCCGCCCGCCTTTCTCAATGAGATACGCGACCGTGTGCCGATTTCATCGGTCATCGGCCAGCGCGTCGCATGGGACAGGAAGAAGACCAACGCCTCGCGCGGCGACTATTGGGCCTGTTGTCCGTTCCATGGCGAAAAGAGCCCCTCCTTCCACTGCGAGGACAAGAAGGGCCGCTATCACTGTTTCGGCTGTTCGGTGTCGGGCGATCATTTCAAGTTCCTGACCGAGCTCGACGGATTAAGCTTTCCCGAAGCGGTCGAGAAGATCGCCGACATGGCCGGCGTGCCGATGCCGGTGCGCGACGAGCGGGAAGAACAGCGTGAGAAGGAACGCGCCAGTCTGACCGATGTCATGGAGATGGCGACTGCCTTCTTCCAGGAGCGGCTGCAAGGACCGGAGGGTGCAAAAGCCCGCGCCTATCTCAGGGATCGCGGGCTGACGCCGGCGACGCAGCAATCGTTCCGGCTGGGCTTTGCGCCCGACAGCCGCAATGCGCTGAAGGAGCATCTTGCCGCCAAGGGCGTGCCCAAGGCCGATATCGAAGCCTGCGGGCTTGTGCGTCATGGCGACGACATCCCGGTCTCCTATGACTGGTTCCGCGATCGCATCATGTTCCCGATCCCCGATTCGCGCGGCAAGATCATCGCCTTTGGCGGCCGCGCACTGGCGCCCGATGCGCTGGCCAAATACATGAATTCGCCCGACACGGAGCTCTTCCACAAGGGCAACGTGCTCTACAATTTCGCCCGCGCCCGCAAAGCGCTGGCGAAAGGCGGCACGGTGATTGCCGTCGAAGGCTATATGGACGTGATTGCGCTGGCGCAGGCCGGCTTCGAGAATGCCGTGGCGCCGCTCGGCACCGCGCTCACCGAAAACCAGCTCGAACTTCTGTGGCGCATGGCGCCTGAGCCGATGCTGTGCTTCGACGGCGACCAGGCCGGGCTGAAGGCGGCGTGGCGCGCCGCGGATCTCGCGCTGCCGTCGGTGCAGGCCGGGCGGTCGGTGCGCTTTGCGCTGTTGCCGGAGGGCAAGGATCCCGACGATCTGGTCAAGGCAGAAGGGCCGGACGCGTTTCGTGCCGTGCTGGCGGAAGCGCGGCCTCTCGCTGATTTGTTGTGGATGCGTGAGACATCCGGTGGCGTCTTCGACACGCCGGAGCGGCGGGCGGGGCTGACAAAGACGCTGCGCGAACTGACCAGCCGCATCCGCGACGAGAGCCAGCGCTACCACTACCAGCAGTGGATGCGCGAGCGGGAGCTGACCTTCTTCAGCGCCCAGCGCGAAGTGCGGCAAGGTCGCCAGGACTGGAAACCGGGGCAGGGCAAAACGCCCGCATCCGGCGGACAGTTCGCCAAAGGCAGCGGGGCAGGCGCGCGCGCCGCGATCACCGAAAGCCTCGGCCGCTCCGCCATGGTCAAACGCGGTGGCGAGATGATGTCGGTGCGCGAGGCGACGATCATCGTAGCCCTCGTCAACCATCCGGCGCTGATCGACGAGAACTTCGCCCATGTCGAGTTCCTCGATCTCGCCAACACCGATCTGCAGCGGCTGCACGCCGCCATCCTCGATGCGATGGCGCACGACATGGCCAATGACCGTAGCGCGGTGATCGCCACCATCGAACGTGCCGGCTGCAGCGATATCTGGGCGCGCGCCGTGGCGCTCATCCAACGGGCCAGGCAATGGCCCGCGCTGGAAACCGCAGCGCTTGACGATGCCCGCGACGCCTTCAACCAGGCGCTGCACTTGCAGCGCAGCGCGCGCACCTTACATAAGGAGCTGAAACAGGCGGAAGCAGCGCTCGCCAGCGATCCCACTGACGAAAACTACCGGCACCTCATCGAGATTCAGGCGCAATTCCGTGATGTACAAGCAACGGAAGCGCTGATCGAAGGGTTCGGGGTATCCTCGGGCAGGGGTGGGCGCGTCTAGGTCGAAACCTGCGCAAGAATGAATGTTGTACGTGCTGCGCGTCGAATCGACGCCTCTAAGTCGGGTAATTGATTCGCTTTTTTGATGCGAATCATGCGAGAGGCGCTTGACCTTCTGGCAGAATGACGGAATCAGGACGATTCGAAACCTTAACCCGCGCCGGCGTCGATGGAAATGCACTGACGCGAGGTGCTGATCACTGGACAGGCTGTCAGCCTGCCACAGATATCAGGGTTAATCTGGACTTAATGCATATCGCCCAAAAGTGAAAACCGGTTTTGGGGGCACGATATGAACAAACAAAAGAGTTGATTCGGTTACCGGCCCGGTTAAGCGCCACCAGCGCATGTAGTTTGACCGGTGCGGCAGCTACGCGGCTTCGATGCTCGGCCGCTAGGAGAAGATAAAGACTATGGCGACAAAGGAAAAGGAAGAGGTCGAGACCGAACGTGAAGGCGCCACCGATGGGCCTCTGCTCGACCTTTCCGATGATGCTGTCAAGAAGATGATCAAGGCCGCCAAGAAGCGCGGCTATGTGACTCTCGACGAACTGAACGCGGTGCTGCCGTCGGAAGAGACCGATCCGGATCGCATCGAAGACATCAATGCGATGCTGTCCGACATGGGCATCAACGTGGTCGAGGACGACGATCAGAGCGAGGAGCCCGAGGCCGCCGACAGCAATGCCGACGCCGAGGAAGACGCCAACGAACTGGCCGAGCAGACCGGCACCGCCGTCGCCGCCACGACCACCAAGAAAGAGCCGACCGACCGCACCGATGACCCGGTGCGCATGTATCTGCGCGAGATGGGCTCGGTCGAGCTCCTGTCGCGCGAGGGCGAAATCGCGATCGCCAAGCGCATCGAGGCCGGCCGCGAGACGATGATTGCGGGCCTCTGCGAAAGCCCGCTGACCTTCCAGGCCATCATCATCTGGCGTGACGAGCTCAACGAATCCAAGATCCTGCTGCGCGAGATCATCGACCTCGAAGCCACCTATGCCGGCCCCGAAGCCAAGCAGGCGCCGGTGGTCGAGCGCATCGAGGAGGCGCCCAAGGCCGAGGACAAGCCGAGGCGTGGACGCGACGAGGAAGACGACATCACCAATGTCGGCGCCGACACGCGCGGCCTGGTCGATGACGACGAGGAAGACGAGGACGAGGCGAGCCTGTCGCTGGCGGCGATGGAAGCGGAACTGCGCCCGCAGGTGATGGAGACGCTCGACGTCATCGCCGACACCTACAAGAAGCTGCGCAAGCTGCAGGACCAGCAGGTCGAGAACCGTCTGGCCGCGACCGGCACGCTGTCGCCAAGCCAGGACCGCCGCCTGAAGGAGCTGAAGGACCAGCTGATCAAGGCGGTGAAGTCGCTGTCGCTCAACACGGCGCGCATCGAGGCGCTGGTCGAGCAGCTCTACGACATCAACAAGCGGCTAGTGCAGAACGAAGGCAAGCTGCTGCGCCTAGCCGAAAGCTATGGCGTGCGCCGCGAGGAATTCCTCAAGGAATATCAGGGCTCCGAGCTCGACCCGAACTGGACGCGCTCGATCGGCAACCTGACCTCGCGCGGCTGGAAGGAATTCACCAAGAACGAGAAGGACGCGATCAAGGATCTGCGTTCGGAAATCCAGAACCTCGCCACCGAGACGGCGATCTCGATCCTGGAATTCCGCAAGATCGTCAACCAGGTGCAGAAGGGCGAGCGCGAAGCCGCTATCGCCAAGAAGGAAATGGTCGAGGCCAACCTGCGCCTCGTCATTTCCATCGCCAAGAAATACACCAATCGCGGCCTGCAGTTCCTCGACCTGATCCAGGAAGGCAATATCGGCTTGATGAAGGCGGTCGACAAATTCGAATACCGCCGCGGCTACAAGTTCTCGACCTATGCGACATGGTGGATCCGGCAGGCGATCACGCGTTCGATTGCCGACCAGGCGCGCACCATCCGCATCCCGGTGCACATGATCGAAACGATCAACAAGATCGTGCGCACGTCGCGCCAGATGCTGCATGAAATCGGCCGCGAGCCGACGCCGGAGGAACTGGCAGAAAAGCTCGCAATGCCGCTCGAAAAAGTGCGCAAGGTGTTGAAGATCGCCAAGGAGCCGATCTCGCTCGAAACCCCTGTGGGTGACGAAGAGGATTCGCATCTGGGCGATTTCATCGAGGACAAGATGGCGATCCTGCCGATCGATGCGGCGATCCAAGCCAATCTGCGCGAGACCACCACGCGGGTGCTCGCCTCGCTGACGCCGCGCGAGGAGCGGGTGCTGCGCATGCGCTTCGGCATCGGCATGAACACCGACCACACGCTGGAAGAAGTCGGCCAGCAGTTCTCGGTGACGCGCGAGCGTATCCGCCAGATCGAAGCCAAGGCGCTGCGCAAGCTCAAGCACCCGAGCCGGAGCCGCAAGCTGAGGAGCTTCCTCGACAGCTGATACCGGCAACAGACCAGCATTCGAAAAGGGCGCCGATGGCGCCCTTTTTGTTGCCGGGTGAAGGCTCTTGTCGCCCATCTCCGTCGGGAGGATACTTGCCTGGTCGGATGCATGTTCTGGGCGAAAAACCGGATGTCCGCCCCGGCTGATGTCCTCAGCCGTGCTCCGTGGCGCCGGAGGGAGGTGTGTGATGACAACCTACATCCTGCTGATGAACTGGACGGAACAGGGCGCCAGAAATATCCGAGAGTCGCCGAAGCGGCTCGATGCCGCCAAGAAGCAACTGGCCGACATGGGCGGCTCGTTCAAGGCGTTTTACCTGACTATGGGCGAATATGACATGGTGGCGATTATCGAGGCGCCCGACGATGCTGTGCTTGCTCGTTTCGCCCTGATGCTGGCAACGGGTGGCAGCGTCAAGACGCGAACGCTCAAGGCTTTCCCGGAATTTGCCTATCGCGAGATCGTCACTTCGCTTGGATAGCGCTGGGCGCGGGTCCGTGCGGCTCGGCGTCATATTGCGGGGCCGTGCCGTCAAGGCGATAGTCGCGCCATGTCCAAGCCTGCGCTGACCGTCTGGTACAACACACGCTGCCCGGTTTGCGATGGCGGGATCACCCGGCAGAAACGGCGGCTGATCGAGGCGATCAAGGCCGGGCGGATCGAATTCCGCGACATCAACCTCGAACCGGCGGCGCTCTCTGGCTACAGCGCCTCGCTGGAGGACATACGCCGCCGGCTGCATGCCACCGATGCCGAAGGCAGGCTGCTGGTCGGCGCCGATGTCGCGGTTGCCGTCTGGCGGGCGACGCCGGGCGAGGGCTGGCTGGCGACGCTCTTCGGCAATCCGGTCGCGCTGCCGCTGACGCGGTTCGCGTACAATCGCTTCGCCGATCTTCTCTATGCCTGGAACCGGCGCAAGGGCCGCTGGTAGCGAGGCAAGGCCCGAAGATATCTGCGGGCCTTACCGTCATGGGCGTTACCGGGACGCCGGCTCGCAAAGCCAGCCGACAATGCGGCGCACCGCCGGCAGCACCATGAGCAACGTTGGGAACGCTACCAGCCAGGACAGGCCCCAGGCAGCGAGCCAGACAGCCGGCAAATCAGGTTGCAGTCCAAGGCTTTTCAGCGTCGATATGAACGAGACGATGAAGGTCATCAGCAGCGACAGCACCAGCGGGCTGACGATCGCGGCATAGCGCGCCGGCAGCTTGCCGCGCTTACGGTTCGTGGTCATTTTTGGATTTTCCTGAAACATCCGGTCCGTCGCATTTGGCATCCATTGCGCCGGGTTTCCGGCGGAACTGCCCGGAAAGACCGGGGTGGATGCGTTGCTTGACGTCAGACGCTTACGGAGAGGTTTTGGCCCTCACGCGCTTTCTAGCTGCCGGCGGCGGCGAAATCAACCTTCTGGCGTCGCCTTTAGATACATCGTAAGATATATCTTGACTCGTCGGCGGGGCAAGCCTAATTAAGATGTATCGTAAGATATAACTCAAGGAGCAATTCATGCACAGACATCATCCCTTTGGCGAGCGCGCCGAGCGCGCATTCCTGCACATGGCAGGCAAATTTGGTGGCAGAGGGGGCAGCGGCTTTGGTCCGTTCGGCCAGGGCGGACGTGGCGGTGGACGCGGCGGCCCGGGCGACATGTTTCGCGCCGGGCGCATGCTGGCCGACGGCGATCTCAAGCTGATCACGCTGTCGCTGCTGGCCGAGGCGCCGCGCCACGGCTACGACATCATCAAGGCGCTGGAAGAGCGCACCAGCGGCATCTACAGCCCGAGCCCGGGCGTCGTCTATCCGACGCTGACCTTCCTGGAAGAGGCCGGCTATGCGGCTTCAGCCGCCGACGGCAACAAGAAGGTGTTTTCGATCACCGAGGCGGGCCAGGCGCATCTCGCCGAGAACCGCGAGATGATCGACGGCGTGCTGGAGCATCTCGAGCGCTTCGGCCGCAAGATGGCGAAAGCGCGGGACTGGTTCGGCTGGAACGACGACGGCGAGGAAGGCGGACGGCGTGGTGGACGGGGTCGCTCGGATGCCCGCGAGGAGTTCCGCGCCGTGCGCCACCGGCTGCGTGCCGCGCTCGGCGATCTCGTCGACGCGCCGGCTGAAAAGCAGGCCGAGGCGATTGCAGTCCTGGAAGCCGCCGCTGAAGCCCTGGAAGCGCTATCGCGCGGTTGACCCCTGGCGAGAACGCTTGCCCGTTCGACTGAGGAACGGTACTGAAAATCATCCTGCACCGCGAGACGTGGTGCAGGATGATTGCCGTTGGAGGAAGCCCCATGTCTTTTCTGAAGCGTCTTTTCGGTGGTGGCGGTGAGGGGGGCGAGCCCAAGAGCGCAGCACCGGCAAAGCAGGTTGAGCACAAGGGATTTTTGATCAGCGCCACGCCCTACAAGGCGGAGGGGGGCCAATACCAGACCTGCGGCGTGGTTTCGAAGGAAGTCGACGGCGTGATGAAGGAACACAAATTCATCCGCGCCGATCGCTTTGCCGGACTGGACGACGCCGTCGACATCTCGATCAAGAAGGGCATGCAGTTGGTCGACGAGCAAGGCGAGAGGATGTTCGGGTAAGGGCCGAACTGGTCGAGGCGCCGAACATAGGTTTTGCGCCGGTCATCCGTCGCCAGAATCTCGAATAACGGCAGTGGGCGGCAAGCAGAAAGTATCGACAATTGAGCGTAGCGTTTGCCAAGGAGGAAAGCGCCGAGGCAGCATCGGAAACCATCCTGCCGGCTCGCCCTGTCTCCGATCGGGTCAACCTTGTCACGGAAGCGGGCCTCAAGACGCTGCAGGTTGAATTGACTCGCGCCCAGCAAGCTCTCGAGGCCGCTAGCGTGCTGGAAGATGTCAATGAGCGGCGACGCCAGTCAGCGGTTCCGGTTCGAGATATGCGTTACTATGCCGAGCGCGTCCGTACGGCACAGCTTATGCCGGTGCCCACCTCTAATGAGGTGATCGCCTTCGGGCACACCGTTACCTTCAAACGTGATGATGGCCGCACTCAGACCTTCCGCATCGTCGGAGAGGATGAGGCCAACCCGTCTGAAGCTTCCATATCGCATGGTTCGCCGGTTGCCATCGCGCTGACCGGAAAAACCGTTGGCGACTTTGTCCAGCTAGGGCCGCGCGAACTTGAGATCCTGTCCATTTCCTAGGACGCAGGTATGATGCGCGACCGAGGCCGGTGCACCTTGAGACGTGATCAGATGCCCGCAATTGCCAAAAGCCAAGCCAGGATGTCGAGCAGCAGAAAAACCAGCGCAATCTGCAACGCCAGCCGGAGCCGCTGGATAATTCGCCAGTTGCCGGCCATGTCCGCCTTGATCCGAAGGGCAAGCGCGCGGCGCATGGCCGACATTGTCGTCGGCCTGTCGCCGTCGACATATTGATCAAGCAGATCTTCCGGATCGAAGCGGAATGTATATTGGTGATAGGGCCAAAGCATGAAGACGATCAGCCCGCCGATGCCGAACAACAGGGCCACTGCGGTCCAATCCCAAAGCCCAAGCCCGTTGGAAAGCGCCGCACCGCCGAGTAGCGAGTTGGCAAATGCGATGGCAAAGACAAGGCTGCCGGCGCGGGTGCTCATGTTCTCCACAAGCGTCTGCTGTTGAGTGAGACCTCTCACCGCCTCCTGATAGATGAACGCGAGACGCGGATCATCGTCGGCAACAGCGCTTGCGACAATTCCGTTGTTCTCTCCTCCACTCGGACATTCGGCCATAAGTTGCCTCTCTGTTTTGACAGGGTTGCACGAGTTTAGCCCGATCCGTCGGTGCAAAAACAGATTGGCCGTGGACCAACGGCAAATCCGATGGCGATGCCGGGGGCTCCAAGCCTATGAGGGCCAGCTGATGAACGGGCAAGAATAGTTGGCAGCCATCGAAAACCCCGCCACGAACACCACGCCATCTGCCGGTGGACCCTGCTCTCGGCCCCGGACAGCAAGAAGGCAGGCGCCGAAGCGCCCGCCTTTTCAATGCGAATGACGGGGTGTGCTTACGCGGCGATTTGCGCGCTCGCGGTCTTGGCCACCACGGCATCGACCTTGGCGGTCGCCTTGGCAAGTGCGGCGGTGACGGCATCAGGGCCCATGCCGACGCCTTCGATGCGGATGACGTCGACATCGGTCATGCCGAGAAAGCCGAGCACGCCGCGCAGATAGGGGATGGCGTGATCGAACTGCACGGCCGCACCTTCGGAATAGATGCCGCCCGAGGCGAGTACGATATAGACCTTCTTGCCGGTGACGAGGCCCTTGGGACCACCCTCGCCATAAGAGAAGCTCTTGCCGGAGCGGGAGATGTGATCGACCCAGGACTTCAGGGTTGAGGAGATGTTGAAGTTGATGAAGCCGGTGGCCAGGATCACGGTGTCGGCTGCGAACAGTTCGTCAAGCACGATGTCGGAGACGCCGACGACTTCGGCCTGGCGCGGCGTGCGGGCTTCAACGGGGGTGTAGATGCCGGTCGCATAATCGGTGTCGATGTGCGGCAGCGGGTTGGCCACGAGGTCGCGTACGACGAGCGTATTCGACGGGTCGGCGGCGACGAGCTTTTCAGCGAATTCGGTAGCGATACGGGTCGAGTGCGAGGCAGCGCCGCGCGGGCTCGAGGTTACAAGCAGGATAGACATAGCGGTTCTCTCCAGTGGGAATTGATTTCTCCCGCCTGATATGGGCCTACCGACCCATTCAAAAAACTGGTATATTTTCTATACGATCCATCCATAAAGTAGGTATGCCGTGCAACCCAATCCGACGCTCGACCAATTGCAGATCCTGGTTGCGGTCGCCGACACCGGCAGCTTCTCAGCCGCCGGCCGCAAGCTTAACCGCGCGCAGTCCGTCATCAGCTACGGCATCGCCAATCTTGAAGCGCAGCTTGGCCTGAAACTGTTCGAGCGCGAGGGCACGCGCGAGCCGCAGCTGACCGAAATCGGCCGGGCGATGCTGGAGGACGCCCGGCGCATGGTCGGCGTGCTGCAGCGCATCCGTTCGCGTGCCGACGGTCACCATCAGGGGCTGGAGGCTGAAGTTGCGCTATCGGTTGACGCGGCGCTGCCCTCGCCGGTGCTGGTGCGGGTGCTGAAGGCGTTCGAGGCGCAGTTCCCGACCGTGATGATGCGACTGCATATCGGCACGCTCGGTCTGATCCCCGACCATGTCGTCAGCGGACAGTCGGATCTTGGCATCGGTGGCTTGCTGGGCGAGGTCGACGTGCATCTCGTGCGCATCGGCTTCATGTCGATCGTGCTGGCTGCCGCCCCCACCCACCCTCTGGCACTGCTGCCGAAACCGGTGGCGCTCGAGGATGCGCGAGAGCACACCCAGCTGGTTGTCAGCGACCAGTCGGAACGCACCAAGGGACGCGACTTCGGCGTCTTTGCCTATCGTACATGGCGGCTGACAGATGTGCGTATCAAGCATACGTTGATGCGCGAGGGGCTGGGCTGGGGCGGGTTGCCGCGCTGGCTGATCGCGGACGATTTGGCCAGCGGCAGGCTGGTCGAACTCGACCTTGAACCCTTTAGCGAGGTGCGCTCATCGCTCTATGCCATGCACCGCGCCGACCGCAGCCCGAAACCGGCGGCGGCCTGGCTGATCGACCAGTTCAAACGCCAGCTCGGCTGCTTCAACGAGTTCGACCCGGACGACCTGCCTGAGGATGAGCCGGAGACAGCCCATCGATCAGAGCCATGAGCACGGCGCGATAGTCTTCGGCCGAGGCGCCGGCCTCGACGGCAAGTGCTGCGCGGTCGAAGGCAGCGGCGAGCAAAGCGGTCAGCGCATCGGCCGGCAGTCTGGTCATCGACTGTTCGCGCATTGCCGCAACCAGGCCTTCGCGCAGCGACCGGTTGCCGTGGCGATTGTCGATCGCATCCATGGCGGCGCGGCCAAGCACGGCCGGCCCGTCGAGCAGCAAAAGCCGCGTGCGGCCGGGCGCGCGCATGGCGGCGAGATAGGCGTCCGAGCCGGCAATCAGCGCATTGCGGGCAAACAAAGAAGGCGGCGAGGCGCGCTCGATCTCTTGCGCCACCGCCGCCGCCTCCTGCTCGACCACAGCGGCAAACAGCGCCTGCTTGTCGGCAAAGTGGTGATAGAGCGCGCCGCGGGTGACGCCGGCGGCCGCAACGATCTCCGGCGTGCCGGTCTCGGCATAGGACTTTTCGATGAACAGTTTGCGCGCCGCAGCGATCAGGTCGGCGCGCGTCGCTTCGGTGCGGTCGCGGTTGGAGCGGCGCGGGGTTTCTCGTTGCATACATGCAGCCTGTATGTTATTTTGAATTACATGCAAACTGTATGTTGGCTGACGGGAGAAAGAAAGATGAAGACGACGAGCTATTATCCGGTGCTGATGACGGGCGACGTAGCCGGCACAAAAGCCTTCTATATCAATCACTTCCGCTTCAAGCCGCTGTTTGCGAGCGACTGGTATGTGCATCTGCAGTCTGCCGAGGATCGCCGGGTCAATCTCGGTATCGTCCAGGGCGACCACGAGACGATCCCCGAGGGGGGGCGCGGCCGCACATCGGGGCTGCTGATCAATTTCGAGGTGAGGGATCCTGATGCTGTCTATGAACGGATCGTTGCGGCCGGCCTACCGATCCTGTGCCCGCTGCGCGACGAACTCTTCGGCCAGCGCCATTTCATCACCAGGGATCCCAATGGCGTGCTGATCGACGTCATCAAGCCGATCCCGCTCAGCCCGGAATTTCAGGCGCAATTCGCGGCGGGCGCGGCGGGCGCCTGAACAATGGCAGCAAATGTCGGCAGCGGCTCCGGCCGCTGTGGCCGGACCCGCACCATGCGGTCTATGTTGGTGATGTTGAAGCTGGGCCTGCCGCATGCGTGACATCTGCCTTGTTCGTGCGCCATCCAATCTCGGCCTTCGGCCCTTGGAGCCGGGCCATGTGCCCGGCACCTGGCGTGCGCCGCAGGCGCTGAGCGAAGCTGGTTTGATCGAGTCGCTGGCGCCGGGGCGGGTGGTCGATCTCGACAGACCCGCCTACAGTACCGAACCGCAACCGGGCACTAGGCTGCGTAATGGTCCGGCGATCCGCTGCTTCAACCTCGATCTTGCCGAGATCGTCACCGGTGCGCTTGGGCAAGGCGAGTTCCCGCTGATCATCGGCGGCGACTGCTCGATCCTGCTTGGCGCACTGGTCGCCGCGCGGCGCTCGGGCGCGGTCGCCCTGGTCCATGTCGATGGCCACAGCGATTTCCGCCATCCCGGCAACTACGATGTCAATGCCTCACTCGGCTCGGTTGCCGGCATGGATCTGGCACTTGCCACCGGACGCGGCGAGGCTTTGCTGGCGCAATGGCCAGGTGTTGTCGGTCCGCTCGTCGCCGACGAGGCGGTGGTTCAGATCGGCGAACGCGAGAGCCGCGATGCCGATTTTGCCTGGCCCGACATCAATGCGACCGCCGTGACGCGCATCGACGTCTTTGCCGCGCAGGAACTCGGCGCGGCTGGAGTGTTGCAAAAGACAAGAGCGACGCTGGCGCGCGCCGGCTGTCCCTACTGGCTGCATCTCGATGTCGATGTGCTCGACCAGACGGTGATGCCGGCGGTGGATTCGCCCGGCAGCCCCGGCATCGACCCCGATGAACTCGTTGCCATTCTGTCGGCGCTGACAGCGGACCAGCGCTGCACCGGCTTGGACATGACGATCTACGATCCCGACCTCGACCCGACCGGTGACCTTGCGCGACTGCTGGTGTCGCTGCTCGGGCGGGTGCTCAACCCTCGATAAGGGCTCAACTCGCCCTTGCTACCGGCGTCACCGTCACCTGGCTGACGCCGGTGCGGCGCACCACGGTGCACAGCGTCTCGCGGCCGATGCGTTCGGCGTCGAGCATGCGCACGAGGTCGTCGACGCCGGTGACCGGGCGACCGTCTATTGACGCGATGATGTCGCCTTCCCTGAGGCCGGCCTTCGCCGCGGGTCCGTCTTTCTCGACGCTGCGCAGCCGTACCGCCGTACTGGTGGTCACCTGCGACAGAAGGGCGGCGCGGCGCGGCAAACTGGTGGTGTCGGCCGAGATGCCGATGAAGGCACGGCGCACGCGGCCGAAGCGGATGATCTCCGAAATGACGAAATTGGCGGTGTTGGAAGCGACCGCGAAGGCGATGCCTTGCGCGCCGTGGATCATGGCGGTGTTGACGCCGATGACCTCGCCTGCCGACGACACCAGCGGTCCGCCGGAATTGCCGGGATTGAGCGCGGCATCGGTCTGGATGACATCGTCGATCAGCCGCCCGGTCGAGGCGCGCATCGAACGGCCAAGTGCGGAGACCACGCCTGACGTTACGGTCCATTCGAAGCCGAGCGGATTGCCGATGGCAATGGCGATCTGGCCGCGCCGCAGCCGCTTGGAATCGCCGAGCGGCGCGACTTCGGTGAAGCTGCCATCGGCGCGCACCAGCGCGATGTCGGTGTCGGGGTCGCGGCCTAGCACACGGCCTTCGCTGGAGGCGCCGTCGGGCATAGAGACGCGCACCGTTTTGGCATCGCCAACGACATGGAAATTGGTGACGACCAGCCCGTCCGGGGTGATGACGAAGCCGGAGCCATGGCCACCTTGGCCACCGACGCGCTCGATGCGGCAGACGGCTGGGCCGATGCGGTCGACGGCGTCGGCGACTGTCGTCGAATAGGCGTCGAGCAGTGTGTCGTCGGTTTCGAACTTGTGGGCGGCGAGGGCCATTGGCGGGGCTCCGTGTTTTCAGGCGCGATGATGACTATATGTGCGGAGCGGCTCGAACTGCCGCGACCTGACCAGATGGCCAGTCAAACCAGTAACTAGCCGTCAGACGAGTACCTCCGGGCGCACTGCCGAGCGATATCTGGGGCATGAGAAAACCCAGGAGATCATCATGAGTGACTTCAACCTTAATGCATTTTCCGAGGCCATCGCCGATCTCGCCGCCAAGGCTGCGCCGGCAACGGCAAGTTTCACCACCCATCACCATCGCACCGCCAGCGCCTTCCACTGGCGTGACGGCTGTTTCGTCACCGCCGAGGAAGCTGTCGAGGCCGGTGAGGAGATCGAATTGACATTGGCTTCGGGCGAAGCGGTGAAGGCCGAACTGGTCGGTCGCGATCCGTCGACCGGCGTAGCGCTTCTGAAGCCGGCCGGCGCGGCCGCGGCGCCTGCGCTCGCCAAGGCGGATGGGGTGCGGCCGGGCAACGTCGCCATCGCTGTCGGCAGCAGTCAGGGCTCGGCGCTGGCTGTCTCGGGCTCGGTCGGCGAGGTCGGCCCCGCCTGGCGCTCGATGCGCGGCGGCAGCATCGATCGGCGCATCAATCTCGCCGTCAATGCCGGCGGCCGTTTCGAGGGCGGGCCGGTGCTTGACGCCAAGGGCGCGCTGATCGGCATGCTGCTGTTTGGGCCACGTGGTCGTGCGCTGGTCATGCCTTATGAGACGATCGAGCGGGCCGTGGCGACGCTGCGTGAAAAGGGCCATGTCGCGCGCGGCTATCTCGGCGCCGGCCTGCACCCGATCCGTGACGGCGCGGCGCGCGGCGCCATGGTCATGAGCCTCGACGACAATGGTCCGGCCAAAGCCGCCGGCCTTGCGCTGGGCGACATCATCGTGGCGTGGAATGGCGAGGCCGTGCACGGCCCGCGCGAACTGATCCGAAAGCTTGGGCCGGATAGCGCGGGCGCTGCGGTGACGCTCGGCGTGGTGCGCGGCGGCGAGCAGCGCGACGTCGCGCTGACCGTCGGTGAAAAACCGCTGAGCTGAGAGGGCCGATGGAAAGCGACACGCTGACAAGGCCGGAGGCGGGTGGGCCGGAGGTGGGTGGGCCGGAGGTGGCGGGCGGCGGACGCCAGCTCGTGGTGCTGATCGCGCTGCACGATGCCGCGCGTGCCGAGCGCCTGTCAGCTTCGCTTGCCATGGCGGACGATCTGCTTCCGGTCGTAGCCGGCAGCGGGATTGCCGACGTCGCTGTCGTCGATGACGCTGTTGCGAACAGTGCGGCCTGGCTCGATCGGGCCGATGGTGGCAACAGCGCAATCCCACGGGTGCTGCTATCCGCGAGCGCTGGCCGGCCGGAAAACCGGGTGCTTGCCGTGCTGCCTTTGGCGTCGGATGCGAATCTGATCGCGGCTGCCGTCAGACTGGCGGCGGCCGGCTACCGGGTGTCCAGGGATGGGCGTTCGACGCCCGCTCGCCACGACGATTTCGATGCCGCCGCCAACGGCGGAAGCCATAGCGGGCTGTTCGGCGAGGAGCCGTTGGACGATGGCGCTACCGCCCGTCCGGCGCTGTCGCCGCGCGAGGCCGAAGTGCTGGCGCTGCTGGCCGAAGGCGCACCCAACAAGGTGATCGCGCGGCGGCTGAACATCTCCGTGCACACGGCAAAGTTCCACGTCGCCGCGATCCTGATCAAGCTGGGTGCTGCGAACCGCACGGATGCCATCGCGATCGCGATGCGGCAGGGCCTGGTGCTGGTCTAACCCCCTTTTCCGTTTGAGCCTACGTTGCGTAACCCGTTGCAGGCTGCCGAGGCCTTGCGCAGTGCATTGCCGCCGCGCAATGGTTCGCGTCAGTGATGTAGCAAGGGAGGTGCCAAGACATGTCGCTCAAGGGAAAGACGCTGTTCATCTCCGGCGGGTCGCGCGGCATCGGTCTTTCGATCGCGCTGCGAGCTGCGCGCGACGGCGCCAATGTGACGGTCGCGGCCAAGACCGCCGAGCCGCATCCGAAGCTGCCGGGCACGATCTACTCGGCAGCTGAGGAGATCGAGCAGGCCGGCGGCAAGGCGCTGCCTGTTTTGTGCGACATCCGCGAGGAGGCGCAGGTGGCTGAGGCGGTTGCCAAGACCGTCGAAAAGTTCGGCGGCATCGATATCTGCGTCAACAATGCCAGCGCCATCCAGCTCACCGGCACGCTGGAGACGGACATGAAGCGCTACGATCTGATGCACCAGATCAACACGCGCGGCACCTTCCTGGTGTCGAAAATGTGCATTCCGCACCTGAAGTTGGCAAGCAATCCTCACATCTTGAATCTGGCGCCGCCGCTCGACATGAAGGCCAAATGGTTCAAGAACCATGTCGCCTACACCATGGCCAAGTTCGGCATGTCGATGTGCACGCTGGGGATGAGCGCCGAGTTTGCCAAGGACGGCATCGCGGTCAATTCGCTGTGGCCGATCTCGACCATCGACACGGCTGCGGTGCGCAATCTGCTCGGCGGCGCGACGGTGGCGGCGATGAGCCGCTTACCCGACATCATGGCCGATGCCGCACACGCCATCTTCCTGCGGCCATCGCGCGAGACATCAGGCAATTTCTACATCGATGAAGAGGTGCTGCGGGCCGAGGGCGTGACCGATTTCGCGGTCTATGCGCCGGGCGCGACCGGGCCGCTGGCCGGCGACTTTTTCGTGCCGGACGCGGTATTTGCCAATTCGCCGACGAACGTCAAAAGCATCTACTGACGGAAATCACGGGCCGACGGCGCTGCTTCCTCATCCACCTGCCGGCGTTTTTCGAAAAACCAAGCAATTGGCTTTTCGCCCGCTGTGCGGACCAGCCTCACCTCCCCATGAACGGGGAGAAAGGGGCTCATCACTCCTCGCCCTTCTTGCCTTTGCTCAGTCCCATCAGCCGGTCGATATAGGCCAGCATCAGCGCCGAGACGACGAAAGCGAGGTGGATGATGGTCAGCCACATCAGCTGGTCGATCGTATAGGAAGACGAATTCAGGAACACCTGCAACAGGTGGATCGAGGAAATAGCGACGATGGTCGAGGCGACCTTGACCTTCAGCGAACCGACATCGATCGTACCCAGCCAGTGCACACCGCCATCCTGGTCGTCGAAGCGGCTGACGAAATTCTCGTAGCCGGAGATGATCACCATCACCACCAGCGAGGCGACAAGTGCGGCGTCGATGAGGCCGAGCATCTTCAGGATGGTGTCGGTGTCGTCGAGTGTGAAGGCGACCATGACGAACTCGTAGAGTTTTTTGCCGAAGGACAGCGCATAGACGGCGAGCGCTAGGGCCAGCCCGATGTAGAAAACCACCAGCAGCCAGCGTGAGGCGAGGATGATCGATTCGATGGCGAGTTCGAGACGTTTCATGCAGCGGTTCCGGTCAGCTTTCTGAGGTCGACTGGGGTATTTCGATCAGCTTGCCGCAGTTTGCAAGGCAAATTGCGACGCAAAAAAACCCCGCCGGGAGGGCCGGCGGGGTTCAATGCATCCCGCTGGAGTCGGGACGGGGCAGGGAACGCCCAGGCTTGAATCTGGGGAGGGCGGCCGCTCTATTCAATGAGCCGGTTCTAATACCAGTACAATTCTTGCTGAACCGGGATTGCTGTCCGCAGCTCGACCCATCCCGATCTGCCGGGATGGGTCCTTGTTGTCGATCTGATTCCAGAAAGCTGCTCAAGCCATTGGAAAGCAGATCAATTGTTACTCGCCACCGGTGCCACCAGCGAGGTGATGCGACGGATGCCGACACGGCGGTTCTCGCGGTTGGGCGCCGTGGTGTTGACCTTCAGGTATTCCTCGCCATAGCCCTGAGTGGTCAGGTTTTCCGGCGGGATCCCGAAGGCATTGGTCAGCGCTTCGGCGACAGACTCAGCGCGCCGGTCGGACAGAGCAAGGTTTGCTTCCGGCGTGCCAACCGCATCGGTGTGGCCTTCGATCAGGAAGGTTTCGGCCGGGTTCTTCTTCAACAGTTTCTCCATGGCCGTGGCGACGCCTTCCAGTTTCTGCACTTCGGTGTCGGATATCGAGGCCGAGCCGAACTCGAAGTTCAATGTATCGAGGTCGACGCGACGGGCAATGTCGCGCACGCGCGCCGAACGCTTCACTTCGTCGATGGAATAGAGGCGCTGGACCTTCTCCACCGGCGGTTGTTCGAGGAACTCGTAATAATCGTCCGGGCTTTCGACATCTTCCGAATCGAGGATGTACTCGCGGCGCGGGATGGTGAGCCGCATCGGCGGCAGGTCGTCACCGGGATCGCGCCAGTCATTGTCGTCGTCATAGCTGCGCTCGTCGACATAGCTCAGCACATATTCGTGCCCATCCGGCGTGATGCGCGATCGCCTGATGACGTCGCCATTGCGGTTGCGGATGGTGACGATCTGGATGCCATTGTCGCGCTCGACGATTTCCCGAGAGCGATCGCCCGACAGTTCCTCATAGTAAACATTCCTGGCGCCGCGGTGCATGCGCGGAGCGTCATTGCTTTCCACGACCGTCTGGTTGTTGAACTGCAGGATGACGCGGTCGCCGAGTTCCTTGACGACGTCGACGCCTTTCGGACGCCGGCGGTCGCGGACGTTCTCATCGGGTGCACGCTCGACGCGTTTGCCTTTTTCCTCCGTCACCGGGGCGATCTTTTCTGGCTGAATTGCCTGCTGAGCTGACTTGTCGTCGGTGGGCGGCGGTCCCTGGTCGACCGGAGCCGGCTTCGGGGCTTGCGCCTCGGTGCCGCCCTGCGCGGGCTGCTCGCCCGTCTGGCCGCCAGCATTCTGGCCGTTCCCATTTTGGCCGTCGCCATTCTGGCTGTTGCCGCCCTGGTCCTTGCGGTGCTTGCGCCTGGCATCCTTCTGGCTGTCCAGGATGGGTGCTTCGTCGGGGTTGGCCGTGGCTTCGCCTTGCGCCGGCGTCTCACGTTGCGCGGGCTGCTCGGCATTGGCCGGTTGCTCCGCAGGCTGTGGTTCACCGGTCGCAGGCTGCTGTTCGCCCGTCACCGGCTGTTCGCCGACAGTTTTTTTGCCGTGCTTTTTCGCCTGATCCTTCGGCTGTTCACCTTCGGCGGGAGCCGCTTGCTGATCGGCCGGGGGCTGAATCGGCTCGGCCTGCGGCGCGGGCTCTTCGGCAGGCGCAACTTTGACGTCTGGCGCTTTGTCGGCAGGCGCGGCCTCGATCTGCTGATCCTGCTTGCGCTTTTTCTTGCCCGACTTGTTGTCGTTTGCCGGCGCCACCTGTTCGGTGGGCGCTGCCTGCTCGGCAGGCTGCTGGGCCGGCTGTTCAGCGGGCGCCGCTTCGATCTGCTGTTGGTCGCGCTTCTTCTTGCGTGGCTTTAGCGGCTGTTCTTCATTTGCCGGAGCTACCTGTTCGGCCGGTTGTTCAGCCGGTGCTGCCTCGATCTGCTGCTGGTCACGCTTCTTCTTGCGTGGCTTGAGCGGCTGCTCATCGGTCGCCGGCGCTGCCTGGGCGCCGCCCTCATCCGCAGGCGCCGCCTCGATCTGCTGCTGTTGATTGCGCTTCTTTTTGCGCGGCTGCTGTTCCTCGGCGGCAGGTGCGGCCTGTTCGGCCGGGGCCTGCTCGGTCTGCTGCTGATCCCGCTTCTTCCTGCGCGGCTGTTGTTCCTCGGCGGCAGGGGCGGGTTGCTCTGCAGCCGGTGCAGGCTGCTCGGCGGCCGGCGCTGCCTGTTCGGCCTGCTGGCGTTTCTTTTTGCGCGGCAGTTCCTGGTCGGTCTGCTGACCATCTGCAGCAGGGTCGTCCTGGACCAGGATCAGTGGCGCGGCCGTGTGCTGCAAGGGGCCGAAAACGGCGTTGCCCTGCAACGGGGATGCGCCCAACGGCGCGGATGCCATAAGCAGGCCAAGTGCCGTACCTGCCAGTACCCGTGGTTGGCGTTTCATCTTAAATTCTCCTTGTGGGGTCCCATCCCTGCCCAAACTGTCCTTGACCGGATTGGTTCCGGTTTGCAGGCATTACCCGCACCCAAGGACGATTGACCGGCGTTTTGAAGGCAACTTCATGTTTTTCCTATGGTGCGGCCGGAACTTGAAGTCACACAACAGCTTGACCTTGCCGCATGCGGAGGCCACATCTCGACCCATAATGGAAACGCCGTTCTGGAAGACCAAGACGCTGGAAGCGATGACGCCCACCGAGTGGGAATCGCTGTGCGACGGCTGCGGAAAATGCTGCCTGTCTAAACTCGAGGACGAGGATACCGGCGAGATCTACTGGACATCAGTCGGCTGCCGGCTGTTCGATGGGCAAAGCTGCCGCTGTTCGGACTATGCCAACCGGCTGGCGCGCGTGCCGGACTGTGTCGGGCTGACGCCGCAGAATGTGCGCACCATCACGTGGCTGCCGAAAACCTGTGCCTACCGGCTGGTTGCCGAGGGGCACGACCTCTATTGGTGGCACAGGCTGGTGTCGGGAAGTGCCGAGACCGTTCATGATGCCGGCATCTCCATGCGCGGCCGCGTCCGCGCCAGTGAGACCGATCTGGCCGAGCCGGACGATTATTTCGACTATATGCTCGACGACGAGCCCTGAGCATTCTGGAACGGACGTTGCCATAGGGCGTTCCGCGCCATTGGACGTTTTTGACGGTCAGGATCGTTTGCAGCGGTGGAAGGGGCGGTTGCTTTTGACCTGTCGGGCAGATTAACCGAAAATGAACGGCCGGTTCGCGAAGAGTTCAGATTGCAAGGAGCATTCTCCCCCCATCGGTTCGACCAAGACGGGCGCAAGCCCTCAACAAGGAGAGAAGACAATGTTCAACTCATTCAAGACGGCAGCCCTTTCGGGTCTCGTAGCTCTCGGCACCCTTGCCGCAGTGCCCGCCCAGGCGGACTCGATCTATCTCGGCTTCGGCAACAACCATGACCGCCGCGTCGGCGTCTACACCGGCGACGATGAGGACGGCTTTCGCCGTGACCGCAATTGGCGCCGCTGCTCGCCGGACCGCGCCCTCGACAAGGCCGAGCGCATGGGCCTGCACCGCGTCCGCATCGTCGATGTCAATCGCCGCGTGGTGAAGGTCGCCGGCCGCCAGTATGGCGATCGCGTAGTGGTCGTGTTCGCCAATGAGCGCGGCTGCCCGGTTATCTATCGCTAAGAGAACCAGACTGATCTTCTGCGAAGATCAGTCTGGGATACGACCTTCTGCGAAGGTCGATCCGGAGGCATGTTCCTCTGCCAGGATCAGCCTGGAGTACCTGGAGTAGCGGCATGACCCTTCTAGGGTCAGCCAGGAGCCCCTTTCCCTCCGCGGAAAGGTGCGGCTCGAAAAAACCCCGGAGGCCAGTCCTCCGGGGTTTTTCATGTCGGAAATCTGCGGTTCCGGCCGACGGGTTCAGCAGAACCGCGCCCAGCCCGGCGGCCTGCTACTTAAGCTCGAATGTCACTGTTACCTGCACGGCGTAGGCATTCTCGCCGGCCTGCACGGGAACCGCGGCGCCTGCCGCATCGAAGGCCTTTGCATTGATCGGCATCGGCGCCGGCGCAACGTTCTGGTCGGTGATTTCCAGCACCCGGCCTATGCTGACGCCGGCGGCTTCGGCCAGCGTCTTGGCCTTGGCCATGGCATCGGCGACCGCCTTCTTGCGGGCTTCGGTGACGGCAGCTTTCGGATCCTCGTTGGAGAACGAAATGCCTCCGCCCTGATTGACGCCGAGCGACACAGCCTTGTCGAGAATCTCACCTGTTTTGTCGATGTCGCGGATGCGCACCGAGAGTGTGTTGGTCACCTGGTAGGCGACAAGCTCGGCTTCCTGGCTGCCGTCCGGTTTGTTGGTGTAGTTGTAACGCGGGTTGATCTGGATGCCGGCGGTCTGCAGGTCGCGGTCCTTGATCCCTGCCGACTTCATTGCCGCGATCACGGCGGCCATGGCGTCGTTGTTGGCGTCGAGTGCCGCGCGTGCGGTCTTGGCCTCGCGCATGACGCTGAGCGTCAGCAGCGCCAGGTCAGGCGCCACGGTCGACTGGCCTTCACCCGACACGATGATGCGGGGCGGGGGCAGCGAATCGGCAGCGCTTGCCATCGCCGGAAAAGCGATCGCGGCGGCAAGTGCGAGCGGCAAAATATGTCTGGTCATGAAAATCTCCTCGGTGTGCGATCCAGTCGCGCCTGTCGACTAGGGCGCGAATATGGGCTGATTTGGGCGATCTCGGCCAGCCCGTCCGGAAAGCCTTGTGCCGCGCAAGGAAAAACACTAATCCAGCGCGCGTGGGGCCTGTAGCTCAATGGTTAGAGCCGGCGGCTCATAACCGCTTGGTTGGGGGTTCGAGTCCCTCCGGGCCCACCATCCAGTCCACCCCATTTCCGGGGTTTCCATCCGTCTCAGAATAGCTCCGACATTTCCTTGGGTTAGCGCCCGGTAGCGGGCAACACTTGGCTGAGACGACGCAGTGAGCGCCCAAAACACCTGACTTTTGGCCATCCGTCTCTGTCGGGTGAATTCCGTAGCCAAGTGTTTCGCGAAGCGATGGTTGGCTGAACGGCCAGATGCATGCCGGATGGTTAGAGGCCGAGGAGTGAGGCCTGGTCAGCCCAGGCAAGGGGGAGGTCCGACAATCGGGACAGCCGGTGCGCCGTTAGTTCAACAGGTTGATCACCTGCAACGATGTTGGCCGCAATTTTCGGAGAGAGGAAAGCGAAGGGCAGGAGGCGGCTGACCTCGGATGTATCGGTGCCGTTGAGCATGGCAACGTCGGTGAGGCTGCGGCCGGCTCCATCTGTAAGTTGGCCGAGATACAGGTGGGCGCGGCGCAGAAGATCGATTAAGGCGGCATCGGGTGCCCGGCTGATGTTAGGGCCGTCGGTAAGCACGATACGTGTTTCGACGCCGCGACGCCTCATTCCGATTGGGCATTCGATGGAAGTTATCTGGGCGCCCTCGTTTGGTGGCAGCGTCCGGTCGAGAAGCAATTCTGATAGCGAGCGGCGATCCAGCTCGATGGTCAATAACCCAAGCTTGAGGGTGATCCTGCGAACGATCTTTTGGAGCAGAGATCGCTGCGCATCCGTAGTGCCTGAAGCCCAACACGACCGCATCTTGTCAGCTCGCCGCATCGCAGACTGGATTTCGCCAGCGTCTGCACATTGCCGAATCCAATCAGACATTTGGGCTTGATCGCTGAGAAACCGATTCAGGCGATGCTCAACAACTGATTCAAGTGCGGGTGCCGGAAGACGCCAGCCCTCGGAACCTTTCCTGCGTTCATCGACGAACTGCTTTGAGACATAGTAGCGGTAGCGAACACCTTGCTTGTTGGCATGAACCGATCGCAGTTTCTCGCCGGCTTCATCAAAGAGCAGACCGGAGAGTAGATGCGGTTGCGTGACATTGGAATCGCTTCGCCGCCGCGGCGCCTGCGAGGCGAGAAGTGCCTGGGCCTCCTCGAACGTGGCTGACGTGACAATCGGCTCGTGCTCTCCATCGTAGACCTGATCCTTGTGCCTGATCTTGCCGACGTAGATCGGGTTCGAAAGAAGGTGATAGAGATTGCCGCGACCAAACGGCATGGTGACGGCAACTGATCCGTCTTTGCGCTGTCGCGATCGTGTCGAGGGTCCCTCGCTCGCAGCCTCATCAACGAGATCCCGGACCGACTTCAGGATGAGATAGCGAGCGAATAGGTGTCTGACTGTTTGCGCCTCGGTTTCGTCAATCACCAGTTTGCGGTTATCGACGCGATAGCCAAGCGGCACGACGCCGCCCATCCACATACCTTTCTTCTTCGACGCGGCAATCTTGTCGCGTATACGTTCGGCTGTAACCTCTCGCTCGAACTGAGCGAAGGACAAAAGTACGTTGAGCGTGAGCCTGCCCATTGAGGTCGTGGTGTTGAACTGCTGCGTGACTGACACGAAGGAGACGGAACTGGCGTCGAAGATTTCAACGATCTTGGAAAAATCCATCAGCGACCGGGTGAGGCGATCGATCTTGTAGACGACCACCACATCGACTTTCTTGTCCCGGATGTCCTGCAGGAGACGCTTCAGGGCAGGGCGCTCCATGGTGCCGCCCGAGATACCGCCGTCGTCATAGTGGTTTGGCACGAGCTTCCAGCCTAGACCGGCCTGTGATGCAATGAAGGCCGCACAAGCTTCGCGCTGAGCATCGAGCGAATTGAACTCCTGTTCCAATCCCTCTTCAGTCGACTTGCGAGTGTAGATGGCACAGTTGAGGCGGGTCATCGTCATAGGCTAAAGAACCTTGGGCCGGACCAATGGGCGCCGGTAATCCGGCGGGCGACAGCCGAAAGCGATCCGTACGTCTTTCCGTCAAGCACAAAGCCGTCGTCAACGACTTCGACGATATGCATCCGGCCATTCCACTCCCGCATCAGGCGGGAGCCGGCTTTGGGTGGAATAGATCGCGGCGGCGACGCCTCTACCTTGTCCGATGACCCTGGCCGGACTGATGGAACTCCGTCCCAATCCGACCCAGTATTGCCCGGTTGGATAGCATTCACGTTGATCCGACGCGCGTTGCCTGTCCCGAGTATTTTCTTGACGGTTGAAGGCAAACCGCCCAAGCGCTTGGCTTGGAGATGCCAGGCTGCCGACCGCTCAAGCAGCCCACGTTTGATGGTACCGGAAAGGAAGCCCCGCACCGAGTGCGCCTGCCATCCCGTCGCATCCCTCAAGACTTGGATGGTGACACCCTTGGCCGACTTCAGCTTCTTGAGGACGATGTCGGTTTTGGTAGGTGTTACGGGAGCTTCGTCCTTCGCCTTCTTGACGATCACCGAGACGGTCACACCGGACTTCTCGCGCAGCTTCCGGGTTGGGGTGCTGTTGTCGAGGCTGGCCGCCGTCTCGCCTGCTTCGGTGTTGTCGGCCTTGGCGGTCGTGGTATTGAGGATAGCCATTTCAGATCTCCATCAGTTATAAGCTCGGACCATTCCGGCGCTTGTACTGGCCGAAGCCCGCTGTCCGGCGGGCTGGAGATTCTGCTCGGCTTTTCTTAGTTGGCCACTTCTCTGCGGTGCTGAACCAACCAATGCTTGCTGCGACAATGAAGTCCAGTCCAATGTTGGAGGCTACGGTTTTCCAATAAATGCCACCT
Source organism: Mesorhizobium sp. M0016 (assembly GCF_040324035.1). NCBI lineage: Bacteria > Pseudomonadati > Pseudomonadota > Alphaproteobacteria > Hyphomicrobiales > Phyllobacteriaceae > Mesorhizobium > Mesorhizobium sp. M0016. The sequence goes on from NZ_JAMYVM010000028.1 coordinate 55,873, forward strand.
ACCGCTTCTGATGTGCGCCGCCGCAGCGCGCTAGCCGCTCTAGAGAGATAGCCGGTGGCCGGCGCTGGCCAATTAAAAAGCAGGCGCCGCTACTTTGTAGTTTTGCTCTGTATATTCTATGTTTCCGGCTTTCGGCTCATTCGGGGTATTCAGGCGATGGCACAAAAATCCTCTGCGCTCAAATTTGTCTCCGCAATAGATCAGTTAGAATGGACAACGCCTATTGAGAATGTCTCTAGGTCGACTGACGAATTGGTCATCGGTCTAGTAGGAGCTGTCGGTGCAGGAGTCTCAAAGACAGCAGCGGAGCTTAAGCTTACATTGGAAAGAGAATATGGGTATGTCGTCGACATCGTAAAAGCGAGCGATATTATTCGCGAGAACGCTGGAAAAACGGCCACGACTTCTCCGGCTACAGAGGGATCGGAGCGGATTAAGCAACTCCAAGCAATTGGAACGGAACTCAGAGAAAAATACGGCGAAGCCTACATTGCTGCAAAGGCAATTGAAAAGATTGCCATTCAGAGAAAAACCAGCGATGGATATGACGAAAGCACACAGGTTCCGCAGCCAAAACGTCTCAGGCAAGCAACCATCATAGATTCTCTTAAGCACCCTAAAGAGACGACGCTCCTCAGAGATGTCTATGGCGGAATTTATTGGCAGTTCACCGTTTTTGCCCCTGAGGCGATTCGAGAAGCGCGACTAAGCAATATCGGTATTGCTAAGGATGAGCTCCCTGGTATTTTTACAAGAGATGAGAACGATAAAGAGGGAGATCACGGTCAAAAAGTGAGCAAGACCGCGTACCTGTCAGATTTTTTTGTTCGGAATGATGGAGAGAACGATGTTCGCCTAATTTCAGTATTGCAAAGATACCTAGAGGTTGTATTCAATATTTCTGTACACACGCCAAATACCGATGAAGCTGGAATGTATGCGGCCGTGTCAGCAGCTAGCAAGTCTGCGTGCCTGTCACGACAAGTTGGCGCGGCTATCTACTCAGCCGGCGGGGAGCTGATAAGCGTAGGCTGGAACGACGTGCCAAAAGCGCTAGGCGGTCTGTACTCTGCAGACGACGGGGACGATGACCATCGTTGCTATCTCTGGGGCGGCAAGCTCTGCCACAACGATCGCAAAAAAGAAGAGCTCTATGACAAGATATTCAAAAAGCTCGCTGCTGAGGGCTTGCTTGCCAGTGGTGTCGACAAAATTAAGCTGCGATCCGCGCTCGTGGCGACACCAGTGAAGGACCTCATTGAGTACAGCCGGTCCATTCATGCGGAAATGGAAGCGATAGTTTCGGCGGGCCGAACGGGGAAGACTGGCATGGTCGGAGGTACTCTTTATACGACAACGTTCCCTTGTCACAACTGTGCGAGGCACATCGTTGCCGCTGGCATATCGAAAGTGTTTTACGTGGAGCCTTACGCGAAAAGCCTTGCTTTAGAGCTTCATAGCGATGCCATAAGCATGGTCGAGGGCGACACCAAGAAGGTGGCATTCCTTCAGTATGAAGGTGTCGGCCCAGACAGCGTGCTCAAACTGTTCCATCATGGAGTCGAAAGAAAAATTGATGGTAGAGCGCGAGTCCAGGATAAAAAAACTGCGATTCCTGTGCTACCCCCTCCTATGGACGGATTCACAACGCACGAAAAACGCGTTATCGAACGTCTTGAGAACGTTGAAAGCCAATCTGTCGGCGGGGGAGCAGGATGACGCGCACGGGTAAGGGTCCACAACGCGAATTCCTGTATGTTTTCGACTCGAAAGCTTCGCGCGCGCAGTCAAGCGCCGAAAATAAGGAAACTGATCGCTCCGTGACGGGCCGACGTTCGTTAGTTTCCAACGAAGAGGCAAAGGCGGTGCGTGAAAAGCTAATTGCCGAGCTAAAAAAGTTCGGATGTTAAGCTAACGCTCGGCACCTTTTGCTAATTCGGCTACCGCGATTCTCCAATTGCGGCTTTGTGCACACCCTTGGGGTAAGCAACCGGTGCGGTGCTGATCGATGTACCGGCCAACAGCGGGCCGGCCCTTTGCAAAAGCCGTTTACCTGGCGACCCATCAAGGATTTAGCTATCGGGGTTGCGCGGCTGATTTGCCTGAGTCTTCGCACCATTCGACAACCCCGCCGCGTATCCAGAAATGGGCGTGCGATCCCGCCGTCTGCCAGACGGACGGGTGGATAGTCGGCCGGTCGGCCCAATCACGCGTGAGCCGCCAGTGCGGTCGGCGACTGGTCATCAGTGAAAGCTGGATGACCTCCGTCGGATCGGCCGGACAAAGAAAATACGCCCATTTCATATGTGCCCCGCTCGTCACGATATAAACGCGCCCAGGTTTCATCGCGCCGTCGTCGGGATGATCTCTCACTATCGTGACCGTGAAATCGGGTTGTCGCGCGAGGCCGAGCGAGACAAGGAGCCAGAGCAGGATCGAGCGAAGCATTGCCATGTTAACCCGCCCGGCCAAGGAACGGATCTTCGTCGCCTCGTCCCCAAATTGCTGATGAAGAGCAAACCGGGCAGCCTTCGCGCGGGCGATGACCGGGATGCCGGTCTTCTCCGAGATGAAATTTACGGACGCGATTGGCGGCTGATCCTCGCGCGCCCCGGAATCCTTGCAGCCGGTGGATCATCTCGTTCACCGCCATGCAGGCAAGTTCCGTCGTGAAGGTGACGACCGCCGGTGCGGGATTTCCTCCGCCGGCGACATACGCCTCGATCTTGCGACGCTCGTACTCCTCGGGATTGGTACGGCGAAGCGCCTCCGCGCTGGCGATCACTGGCCGGATTACATCCCGGCAGATCAGGCAGGTATAGCCTGGAAAGAGAACGCTCACGCGGCCATCGAACGCGTGGATCGTCGGTATGTCCTCGTCGCCGACATCGATGGACAGGCCCATGTCGATGACGGGTATAAGATAATAGTAGGCGAGGCGGTTCAGAAACAGCCTGCCATCGTGATCGTCAGTGGCGCCGAAAATGACATCGCACGATCGGAGAGCGTCGCGGCATCCAGGATCACCGACCCAGGCTTCCATGGGGATCACCCGAACGCCAAGCGCTATCCGCGCGATTTCGCGCGCGACAACCTCGACCTTCGGCGTCATCGCATCCGCGTCGGCTTGTGTCGAGCCGTGTAACCTATTCAGGTTCGTGCGATCAACGATGTCGTTGTCTATCAGTACGATTTGACCGACGCCAAGGCGCGCGAGGAGCATGGCGGTGGCGCTTCCGGTTCCGCCGCAGCCGACGACGCCGACCCGCATGGAACGCAAGTCGGCGTTCAGCGCGTTGCCGAACGCGAGTGCCTGGCGCTGGAAGGCGGTGGGGGTTTCGCCTTTTCGTCTGCCCGGATAGTGAAATCCCATCCTATCGCCGATCACGCGTATCGATCTCAAAGGGATGAAGGCACCGGGCGTGGGGGCCAACCACATACGACCCGCGAGCTTCCCGTCGGTCGTCAGCAGCAAACTGAAGAACCTCGATTGCGGTCCGTTCCGATTGACGGCGATACGCATAAGGTCGGGCTCGTTCGCGTCGTCTTGCTCCGAGAACCAGTCCATTGCCGCCGGATGATTGTGAATGATCCCGACCACGTATCCTTCCGCCTCCGCCTCCTTGAGAAGGCGAACGAAGGAGGCGGTCTGCCATGAGATGATCAAGGGTGTTGATTCAATGATATGCTCGTCTGGAACGGGAACAATCCTTACGACAAGCATCCGTTCATGCGCCTCGCCATCCCACGGATCGCGCCGGACCCGCGAAGGCCGGCACACCACGTAGGCGGCATGTTCGTGCCCGTTTGGCCGCAGCAGGTGATCGTGCAATTCGCGCGAATGCGTCTCCGTCATAGTGAGGCTGAATGTCGTCATGCCGCCCTCGCCAACGCGTCCTCGACGCGCTTGAGCATCGTCCAGATGCCGTCGATGCCGGGGCGCCATTCGCTGTTGTGACGCGACCAGCGCTGCCAGTTCTGCCCCTTGTAAATCACCGGCTGATCTGCCGCGTTCGGATATTTTCCGGCTGGAATGAGCCGGACCCAGGGCATGAGATGGAACATATCAGGGGCCACGTCCGGATAGGCCGGTGGCAGTATGATGAGAATGTCAGCCGCGAGCGCGTCGAAGCGTCCCGAGGGCAACGGAACGGATTTTAGGATGATGGCTTTCTGCCCGCCATCTTGCACTTCCTCGAAGATGACGCTCTTCGATTCTAGATATTCGCGATCGGGCGCGGGCAGAAAGCTCATGGGTCAGCCCTCCGTCGTCGTTTTCTTACCGGTGAAGAACTTTTCCGTGGCCTTCTCGCGCAGATCGACCTTGCGCTCGTCTGCCACGAGAACATCCTCGGGGCCGGGAACGTCCTGCCACGCGTCGAACGTGGCCTGATCGACGCCGGCGAGCCGCTTGATCTCGGATCCCGTGATGAATGGCTCGTGCCAATCATGTGGCCGCCGATCGACGATGATCTTGTAGGTCTCCTTCTTTTTTTCCTCGGACATGACGTAGCTCCTTCTAAGGGCGGGTTGGTTCGTTCAGTTCTTGGGGGGATAGGGGTCGTTGCCGTGGCTGTCGCGCTCCCGGATACGGCCATCGCGGCCATGCACGAGCAACTCGCTCTTCTGGTTGCGCGCGACATCACGGGCGCGATCGATCGCCTCGCGCTGCGTGTCATGAAGCGACGAGGCACGGTCCGACCCGGCCGGCTTCACAGCCCAGCCGCGAGGGTGAGGCACAACATGCTGGTTGCGGTTCTTGGTCATCATCAATCTCCATTCCGGCGAGCGACGCTTATCCGCCGATCTGCTAAACAGCGTAGTCTCAGACATGCCGCTGAGTCAAGTGGCATGTCTGAACTGTCCACGGACGTCTAGCGGGCTTTGTCGAACAGCGAGGGGCCGGCGCTTGCGGGCCCAAGGATTCCAAGCTTTAGGAGCCGGATGCGGGCAGCATGGCCCGATACTTGAAAGTCACTCTTGAGGATTTCTATCAGAGCGCGACCGTGCTCATCATTCTGGCCGATGACGCCAAAAAGCCCGTGCGATTCGCAGTAGGCGCGGACGATCGCACGGACGCGGCTGAGCGGCATGAGCAGCGCGCCGCAGACATAGCCCGCCTGCCATTCCATCCAATCCGTCTGCGCTGCGTCAAGCATACCGTCGCGATAACATACCTGCATGTTGGCATTTGGATTGCGCCGGAGTAGGTCCGGCCCAGGCGGTTCCGCCTCCCAAAGATAGGCATGGAACCGAACATGACCGTATTCATGAGCAAGCGTCGTCCGGAGCCGGTTCTCCCGATGCTCGTCCAGTTGCAATTTGTCGGAAATCAACACGCGCGGCTTACGACCCGGCTGAAAGATCGTGGCGCCTTCGACATTAGCCCCGTACCCGGAAAGATCGGCATAGGCATCGAGCGATTCCGTGTCGCGTTCTATCAAGATGGTCAGGTCTTCCGTCGAAACCGGAAACTCCGCCTTGCCATGACGACCCTTGAGAAACATCGCGATAATGGACTCGCACTCCCGGTCCAACTCGTCCGGCTTGTAGTGCGGCCGCTGCGAGAAGCGTCCGGTCTTGTCGGCGACATATTTGACCATTGAAGCTAACCGCCCTTTCCCCTTCCGGGTCCGCCGCGAAACGCCACCATGAGATCGGCCACTTGTTTTTGGGAAAGTCCCTTGTCGCGAACGTCGCTCGGAAACCGCCCCGCGAGATAGTATAGCCAGTCTTGGTTGATCCCGAGCGCTTCGGCGAATTGTTGCACCATCCTGTCTGACGAAGGGCTGCGTCGATCGTGCTCAATGTCGTTAAGATATTGAGGCGAGATGGCATCGCCATCCTCGCGCAAAACCCGCGACGCAAGATCCTTCAAGCTCCACCCCTTTGCTTTTCGGGCTTCGGCTATTGCTCCGCCAAAGGTCTTGTCGTCCAACGCCATCATACTTCCTTCCGTAACGCTAATACGCTGATTAGCGTAGTGTTATTCCTGAACCTGGTCAAGTGGATGGCTTGTCGGAAGCGCGTTTCCGAAGGTTCGAACAATTAGTCTCTGTCGAGATTGCTTCCTAGTTTCAAGACAAGTGGGCGGCGCCGCTGGTTGGCAATCTAACCTAATTCAACTAGGCGCCAAATAAGGCTGTCAAAGGCGAATTGCCGACGTAGAAGGGTCCATTGGTGGATTGGCCCCATGACCCTGTGTCGGAGACTTTGGATGCGACGGATCGCGATTGGGGCTTCGGTGAAGAAATAACAGCGCGTGACAGCCGGCTCCGTCTTCTCTTGGATTCTGACATTCAGTCTGATCAAGCTTCAGCGAATGGCTGCTTTGCGCCTTCATTCCGGCTGCTCAGGATGCCAAGGCAAGTTCCTAAAAGCTGTCGGTCCGCTTACATGAGGGCGAGAGGCCTTCTGTCGCTTTGCGCGGCGTTCCAGGAAGGCGGACTTGGCTGCCCTAGCACCAGGTCATTTCTATGATCATGGCGGCCTCGCGACTGGCGATACGGCCACCAGGAAAGGTCATGGCACAGACTGGCACACCTTGGAGCGTCGCTTTTGCTGGAGTCGCTTTCTTGGTGGAGCACGCATGACCGTGCAAGCTGCGAGTCCATTGTCGTCGAGCCCAAGCAGATCGGTGAGATCGCCTTCGCCGAATGGCCGTTCGCCTCCGACATCGTCGAAAAGCGCTCGACCGGCCCGGGTCGCGATGCAAGCGTGGAATGGCACAGTCAGGCCTTGAAGAACCGACCGTTCATGCCGGGGCCTAGGTACATCAGTGCGTCGTGTGGGCCCAAGACGTATTCAGGCCATTCGTCCGCCAACGCCTGAGCCTTGGGCGTGATGGGGTTGCGGCCTCGACGCACGCCGTACGTGGCCGACTTGATGAACTGTTCGACGACCTCGATCACCCGCCCCGATCCAAGTACGGCGGGAAGGGTCAGGCGGATGGATTGTTCGAAGGCCTCCAGACCCAGATGGCAGAGTTGGGCGTGCAGGCCTTCCGTGTTCTCCAACACGGTTGGGTAGTCGAACAGCCTGTCGTTCGCGCGTAGCTCGATGTCGTAGAGGTAGCCCGGCGCTCCATCTTCGGGCGGCCGATCGACCCAAGGCCGCCTCAACCGATTGACCGTCACGCCGATCACCGGCTCTCGATTCACGTTGCCTACCTGTATCCATTCCCCCGTCTCGATCTGGCTCCAAGGCAGTGGGTGAAGGTCGATGAAGTGGTTTGCAACCGCATCACTCGAATGCGGCAACGGCGGCCACGAGTCGTTGTAACTGGTGCAGAACGTCCAGAACCCCTGATCGACGTCGCGAAGAAATTGGCGCAGTCTGTCGTAGTCATCGGGGTGGCCGAGACGGAAGTGTGCAATGCGATGGCGTATCTGCGATATCTCCGAGAGCTTCGCCTCCCACAGGGTCTGCGGCGGGAAGTATGGTTCGAAGCATTCCCAGTTCATCTGGATCAGGCTCGCCAGTTGCGACAGCGGGGAATAGCTCAGCGCATTCATCTCCGGGGTCGGCATGTGCTTGAGCTCTTTGTCGGCATTGAAGGCCTTCTTGTTCGTTCCGAGGCTGCCGGCCCATTCGTCCCCTGCCTTGGCTCTCAGTTCGACATAGACCATGCGGCGGAGCCAGGTCTCAAACTCCCAAAGGCGGGCGTATGTTTGGAGGGCTCGCTCGGGCACTTCGTTCGCCTCTCGAAATGGCTCCTCTGTTTCAGAATTTGATGGATCATCCATGTTCAATGCCCAACCTCTGCGCCGTCGGTGTCGGAATCCAAGCAGGCCGTCGCTTCATCGTCACCCTGGCTCAGGACACCGGCCATGATGCCGGGACAAGGGCGATGCCGTCGCGCCAGCGTTCAGCAATCGCATCGCGGAACCAGTCGTCCAGCAGTTCTACGTGATCAGAAACGATAACCTGCATGTCGGGCTGTAAGGTCTTCGCAAACTCATTGAGTAGGTTGTAGAGCTTCCGCACGGCCTGCTGATCCTCGTCTGTAAGATCGTCAATCCGGCCCTGATTATCGCGATCCGGCGGATAATGGGCTTGTGAAGGCTGGTCGAGCATCAGAAAGCCCGGAACTGGCCGGTCTCTTCTGCGAAAGAGTTTATGCAGGCCAAGGTGGGCGGCGACGTGATAGCCCACCCAATTCTCACCGCTGCCCATTTGTGCAAGCGACAGCGGACCGTCATCGGTATCGGCAATGACCGTGAGATTCTTGAGATCGAGGCGAAGCGGATTATCGCCATGCTCTAGGCCAAGTGCGCCAGCATAAGCGGTGAGGTCGCGGCCAACCAAATTAAGCGCCGTTGCGAGACGGTCCTCCGCGCTGTTTGCGTCAATAGCGCGCTGCAATTCCTCCAACTCGGCTTTCAACTGCTGAATCTGAGCGGGCAACGGGCTGGTCTGCTCTATCGCGCGGGTATTTTCGAGGTAGTACGCTACGCGGCCCGCAACCCTTGCCTGCTCGACGAACTGGTTCTGCTCTATGCGTAGCCGCTCGTTGTCCTGGATGCGCTGGGCGATATCGCGCTGCGCCGTGCGGAGCAATTCACTCACCGCGGCCCGTCTTGCCTCGAGCGAAGCGGTGCGCTCCTGAAGGCGGGGCGCGTCGCGACGGACCGAATGCAATTGCCGCTGAATTCCAGACAAGGAGGCGCGCATTTCAGTGACGGTCGGCACGGGGACCTCGAGGCGGCTTTCGCAGATCGGGCAGAATTCGTGGCCGTCATCTGATCCATGGGCGACAAGCCCGATGGAAGCCAGACGCGCCTCCTGCTCTTTTGCTTCCGTCTCGAACTGAGAGGCTTCTTTGGCCAGCCGTTCGATGTCGGCAAGCTCTTCGCGGATTTCCTGCAATTCACCGAGATAGCCGCGGCGGCGGTCATCCAGGGCGGTCAGGTCGGACTGCGGATCGCCCACATCGGCGAAGTTCATCGCCTGCGGCTGGGTGGCCGTCCTGAGAAGTGCCAGCGCCGTCTCGGCATTGTCCGCCGGTAGCGAGGCGTCGACCAGCCCGCTGCGGCGGGCCTCGTCGAGCAACGACAATGTCGAGCGGGAGGCTTGCTGAGTCAGGGCCCGCACCTCCGCATAATCGCGTTCCAGCTTTCGCAGGCGGGCGCGCGTGTCTTGGTAGCGTTTGATTGTCAGGAAATGCTCTTCGTCCACTGCGCCGAGGAAATACGGGATAGAGTCCCGGATGGCCGCAGGGAAGAACTGCTCGCCCTGCCGGTGAAACAGGAAGCGCCGGTTGGCAATCTCATCTTGGTTTTGAAGCGAGAAGAGGATGGCATGGCGGGACGAGGCTTCAAGTGGCTCACGCGTCGATGTCTCCTCGGGGATATGGACGTTCTCGGAGATGCCCAATATCGCCGATAATTGGGATCGCAGGCCATCCGCGGTGACGTTCTTTTGAAAACCTGTATCGTCGACGGGGGGATCGTCGACGCCGCGGGCGAAGTACACCTCGTCGCTGCTCCGACCCGCCGGCCCCGGATTCTTCCGCGCAATGAGAATGCCCTCGCCGTCATGGTCGAACAGGACGGCGAACCATGAAACGGCCTTGCGGATAGTGCCTTCCGCGACGGTGCATTCCGTCCGGCCCCAGCAATAGTCGACAATATCGAGGAGCGCCGACTTCCCCGTCATTGAGGCGCCGGTGATGATGTTCAGCGCACCGAGCTTGAACCTGACATCGCGTCGTTCGCCGGCGCTGGAATAGATCGAGATCGACCGGATCTGAAGGCTCATGGCAATACTCCAAACCCTTGCAGCAGCGCTGGTTGGCTGCGTTGGGCCGCGAACCAGCGCCCAAGCATGTGCGCCGCGCTGCGCGCCTCATCCGTGTCATCGGTCGATAGATCCGATTTGACTGTGAGACTTAAGGGCTTGCCACCCGGCACCAGCCCTCCGTCACGCAAGGCGAGGCGCGAATGGCGGATCGTAAACAGCAGCGCCTCCCGGACGACCGGACGAAGCCGCTCGATCCGCAGCGGCAATTCGGCGAGCAGTGTATTGTGATCCGCAACCCAGCCGGCAAAGGCAGTGTTCGCCCGGCCGGGCAGATGATCGCGCGTCTGCTTGTGCAGGGTGAGCGGCAGGACCACGAAGGCTACCGCCACGTTGAGGGGCGCGCGGCGGGCTTTGTAATACTCCCCGACGGTGCGGCACAGCAGTTCACCGCAGAATGCGGGATTGAAGTTGCTGGCCTCCTCGACTGGGCGCTCTCTCCAGACTGTATTCCAATGAGATGACGCTGGCATTAGGCTTCCTCCAGAGACTTCTCATCGGTGAAAAGATGTTCGTAATCGCGGTGCCAGCCCACGCGCAGCTCATTGGCGAGCATGTGATATGAGCCGACGTTGAGGAATCTGCTGGTCAGGGCTCGAAACGGAAACCGGGCTTCCGCTTCGACCCATGCATAGATGGACAGGCCCGCCTGGCGCAGTTCGGCCGCAGCGCATTCTGGCGCCAGGGCATCGCACATCTGCGCGAAGCGGGGCTGCCACTCCTCGACCAGCGTCCTCTCAAAGCGACTGACCTCGCCATCGAACAAAAGGCTCTGGCGAACCCATTGCGAACGCTGCACGAAGGCGCGGTAGTAGTCGCGCTTGGCATACTCGAGCCTCGTGGCTCCGACGCCGATCTCACGAAGCTGGCGGACGAACCGCATATCAGCGATCGCCTCGAGATCGGAACTGGTGGGATGCAAATCCTCCACCTCGACCGGCAATGCGTCGCGCTTCAGGCTGTCGCGGATGTCGTCGAGCTTCTGTTCCAGTTCGAGCACCGAGATTGTTCCCGGTGTGGATACCTGCAATAGGCTGCAGATGCGGGGCCACCACCAGCCCTCAAGCTGCTCTCGTGCTAGCGGCGCTTTCCCTCGCGGCGCAATCATCGCAAGTCGGCCATCGATTACCGCTTCAAGGTCGGCGATGAGCGGGGCTCCATCCAGGATCTCAACCGAGCAGAGAAGACTTTTCCGTAAGTTTGGAGCTAGAGCTTTGAATGCTGCGATGGAATCGGCAAGCTGAGCGTTCTTTGACTTGTTCGCGGCCAGCACCAGCAGGGTGTCGGCTGCGTCTATGTCGCGGGCAGCCGCTCCATCGGCAACGGGCCGCAGAATATGAGCGGCGCTGCCCGCGGCAGCGGTCGCGGTCGTAACCAGCGCAAACCGGGTACGGCCTGGCAGAGAAGGATCTTCAGTGGTTGCGGCCGCCCAGATGCCAAGCGTCTTCCAGAGATCGACACTAGCATCGGACAGGTCGGCGGTTCTTTTGAGATGATGTTTAGTCTGTAGGAGGTCTATTGCGCTGCCGTTCTTTTCGAACGAGACGTCGTCAAGTCGTTCGATCGACACTTCAACGCTGGAATCAGCATAAGCAAAGCGGAGTGCCTCGGCCAAAGCGAGACGCGCTTGGTACAGGTAGCCCGCCGCGGACTGTGCCGCGCTATGCTTCTTAACCCAGTCTGACACGCCCCCTCCTGCTTGCCCTATCACTTATCACAGATGCCCACACGCAACGAAGGGCTATCTCCCTCCAATTGGCGTGTTGCCATTGTAATTAGCCGGTTAGCGCTATCAGGCATAGTTCTCCTTCTGCAAACGGTCTTTTTGCTTGAGGGCGCACATACGGCAGGCACGATCAACGGCATTCCGTGCAATGCAATGGCGGATTTTGTCGGTTTCTACTTTTCGCAAATTTGTGCCTGAGCGCCTGATGCCCCCGCATTTTGGAAATAGCACCCTGTAAAGTATCGGATGACGAGTTCGAACCGAACTGGCTGCTTGAACACAAGTATATGTCCGCTTTACGGGCTTCGATCCCAAGAGCCGCCGGTCGCCTCCGGCCCCATGCACGAACCCGCTCCGCGGGAGGGGCGCCTCGTTCTGCGATGGCGCGATATTCATAGACCTTGAGCGGGTAGAGGCGTCGATCTGACCATGGAGTTCCCTTCAACGAGAGGAACTCGCCATGGCTACTCTGTCGACCGATGCACCAATCTCTCCGCTTCGCCAGCGCATGCAGCACGACATGCTCATGCGTGGCCTGGGCTCCCATACCCAGCAGGACTATGTTCGTCACGTCCGGCGCTTCGCTGTGTTCCTTGGCCGCTCGCCCCACACTGCGACGGCTGAGGACATCCGTCGATTCCAGCTGCATCAGCATGAGAGCGGCGTCGGCCCTGCGACGATCAATGGCGCGGTCTCAGCCTTGCGGTTCCTGTTCCTCGTGACGCTGAAGCGGCGAGATCTGGCGCGTGCGCTGGTGATCATGAGGTATCAGCGCAAGCTCCCCGACGTGCTGAGCGTGGAGGAAGCGGCGCGCCTGCTCGAAGCCGCACCAGGCATCAAGTACAAGGCCGCACTCGGCGTCGCCTATGGCGCGGGCCTGCGCGTGTCCGAGGTCGCACACCTCAAGGTCGACGATGTCGATAGCACGCGCATGCTGATCCGCGTCGAGCAGGGCAAGGGCCGCAGGGACCGTAATGCGATGCTCTCACCGCAACTGCTTGAACTGCTGCGGCTATGGTGGCGCGAAGGCAGGCGGCGCGGGGTGATGCTCCCGCATGGCTGGCTGTTTCCGGGGCGCAGCTGCACGGCGCCGATCTCGTCGCGGCAATTGCACCGGGCGGTCCAGGAGGCAGCCGAAGTCGCGGGCATCCGCAAACGCGTCAGCCCGCACACGCTGCGCCACAGCTTCGCCACCCACCTGCTCGAACAGGATGTCGACATCCGCGTCATCCAGGTGCTGCTTGGCCACAGCAAGCTCGATACGACTGCGCTTTACACCAAGGTCTCGACGCGGACGATCCATGCGGTCGCAGGGCCGCTCGACCGGCTGATGGCGCTGATGGAAGGCAAGACGCCGCCCGGCTGAGCCGTGCGCACCTCTGTCGAGGTCGCCGACATCTTCCGTGCTGCCGGCCCCGCCTATCGGGCCGCCCATGCAGGTCACCTGAGCCTCATCCAGTTCAAGGTGATGTCGGCGATCGAGCATTGCCGCACCGCAGCGCTCGGCGGTCACGTCGAGGCCTGCGAGGACTGCGGCCAATGGCGGATCGCCTATAACTCCTGCCGCAACCGGCACTGCCCGAAGTGCCAGGGCGCGGCCGCGCGGACATGGCTGGCTGAGCGCGAGGCCGACCTGCTACCGGTCGGCTACTTTCACGTCGTGTTCACGCTGCCCGCCGAGATCGCCGACATTGCCTTCCACAACAAGGCGCTGGTCTACGACCTGCTGTTCAAGGCGGCATCGGAGACGATGCTGACGATCGCCGCCGATCCCAAGCATCTTGGCGCACGCATCGGCATCACCGCCGTGCTCCACACATGGGGCTCGGCAATGACCCACCATCCGCACGTGCACATGATCGTGCCGGGCGGCGGCATCGCACCGGACGGGAAACGCTGGGTCTCGTCGCGCCCGGCGTTCCTGCTCCCGGTGCGAGTGCTTGGGGCGCTGTTCCGCCGACTGTTCCTGACCCGGCTGGTCGCGCTGCACGACGCCGGCTGTCTCACCTTTTTCGGGTCGATGGCGCACTTCACCGAGCGACGCGCCTTCCTGCGCCAGCTTGCTGCCGTCCGGAAGAAGCGCTGGGTTGTCTACGCCAAGGCGCCGTTTGCCGGGCCGGATGCGGTGCTCGCCTACCTGTCGCGCTACACGCATCGGGTCGCGATCTCGAACCGCCGGCTGATCGCCTTCGACGAGAGCGGCGTCACCTTCCGCTACAGGGACTACCGTCGCGACGGCGCCGATCGGCAGAAGGTCATGACGCTCGCGACCGACGAGTTCATCCGCCGCTTCCTGCTCCATGTCCTTCCGCGCGGCTTCCATCGCATCGGGCACTACGGCCTGCTCGCGGGCTCCGCCCGCAAGGCTAGCCTCGCACGTGCCCGCGAACTGCTGAGTGTCGCTGCGCCGCCCGATGAGAACACCCCGAACGAACCGGACGACTTCCGCCCGCCGTGCCCGTGCTGCGGCGGACGCATGATCATCATCGAAGTGTTCGAACGCCGGAAGCCGCCGCGCGGACCGCCGGACACTTCGGCACCGAACTGGGAGACTTCCCCATGACCCGGCATGGCATGGTCCAGACTTCAGTCGCAGGCCCTCAGCCTTCGGCGACGGACCCACGCGCGTCCATGGTGATCATCGACGCCGAAGGGGACACGTCCAGTCGCGCGCCGGGTCGACAACACCCCGCGAAAACGCGACGAAGCGACCTGGCAGCATCCATAGCGGCGCTTCCCTCCGGCGGTCCCGACATCGCCGACATCAGCCGTAAATCGAAATCCCCATAGCCACCCTCGTGGCCCGCGGGTTCCTGCATGAGAGGCTTTCGTACGCCTGCCGGCACCCGAAACCCTTCACCATTCCAGACAATGATCAGGCGCCGTGACGGCAGCTATGCGCCTTCAAATCGGACATTCGGGCCTACTGCGCTCTGTCCCAAGAGGGGCCGTTGCTGCCCAACCCCAAGATGACCGACAAGGGGTGGAAAACGGATATGCAGCTTTCGGGCGGCCACATGGAAGCGGACATTCGCCAGATCAACGGCGTGCAACTGCATAGCGCCGCCAACCGGGTGGATTGATCCTGTCTGTGAACAGAAAGCAGACGAAGATTTGGGGCGGCCACCGAAGAGGTCGCCCCTCTGTGCAAGTCGCCACTAACGTTCCGGCGTTGGCCTAGTTGCTGGCGGACGACGAGTGCCGACACCCCCCATCACAGAAACTCCGCCATAAGCTGGAACTCCAACTGGCGTGTTTCTGGTCTCAACTTTAGATACTTTTCGATCTCTCCGAATAGCTTTGGAATGTCGGCCAGCGGCTTATCCGTATAGATGAGCGTTGAGATGGAATGTTTCTGAAAATAGGCGCGGTGCTTTTCAGCTTCCTTCTCGAAATTCGCCTGAGCCTCGTCGTTGATCTGCTGCTGATTTTTCCCCTTGGTCCCCACGAGTTTCCCATGCGTCGACCATGGCGACAGCTCTATACCCACTTTATTGAGTGTGATTGGGTTGATAATACAGAAATCAAGACGGTATTTGTGCCTTTTATCCTTCCCGTTGTAGCGCAACTCCGAAATAAGAAGCGGAACTTCTTCAGGTTTGTCCTGCGCTTTTACATATTCCGCATAAAGCTTGGCGATCTGCCTTTCATAAATGGATCCCGATGGGCGCACGAGGACCTTCTGAAAAAAATTCAGATACTCATCAACGTTTGCAAATGACATCGGGTTGGGGTCCCCGTCGACGACAAGCCCAGTCTCAAGGATATGGCCGATCGTCCAGTAGAGATGCCCGAAATGGCGGATCTCGCTTTTGTCATTCTCCCAGGTGCCGTTTTTGTAGCGTGGCGTGATCAGAAGGCCGTAGTCGCTATTATTTTGACCGATCCATATCTCGGCGTCTTGGATCGCCGGACGGTTTCGAACCAACTCCTCGTAGTGCCGGAGAAAAGATCGCTTAAGAAACAGCGTGAAATATTCCTTGGTCGCGGCCGATTTCAGCAACAACTGCTTGTTGTGCTTCAGCGTTTCCGAGCTGAAGGGCGCACCGCCGGCCGTCCAGCCATCTTCCGCGATGGCGCGTGCAAATCCCTTGAGATACTGCGAAAGATATTCCTCATGCGAAGAAATGACTTCGTTCTTCAGGTCGATGAAGGTCGCGGCTTTGCCCCCTATCAACGCATTGAATGCGTGTAGGTTCTGGACACCCGTGTCCTTGGCCACTTTCGGCCAGAGCACCTTAAGGCGGTCGGTAATCTCTGTATCGAGCTTGTTGCGCGCAGTCTTGTTGGGGTCTCGTTTTGCCATTCTGGGGCCAGACTTTCCTGGGAGAGGTCGGTTGAAATAGGCTGATCAGTTCTCGGGAGGGCGGTACCTTATCATGGTCACTTCTAGGCCCTGGTGCGCTTAGGCTTACCCCGTCTAGCCACCAAGTCTCGGCCTCGCCTTACGAGATCTTTCTTATAGTGACTGCCGTAAAGGTCATGCAGCGCTAACTGCATTAGCTCAAACGCAGTCAGGACGTCATCCCTGGCTACCTCTCCAGAATGACTCCCATGGTTCCCGATCCAGCGCAGGGCGTTCAGAACCTCTTTGTGCCCGGCGTTGGCGTCCGCGTATAGCTCAATACGTCTGGCGAACGTCAGAGGGACCCGTTTGCCCGTTCGGTTGTACTGCTTGACCCCTTTATCGTTTAACATCCGCTCGGCCGCTACGCGCAGCTTGTTGGCTGTGGCTCCCAAGTCAGCCCAGAACAGGGTGAAACTCTGCTGGAGCGCCTCTCTAACCGTTTCTGGGGTATTGTCGGGCATTTCGCAGAGGGAGGGACCCGGATACATGAAGGTCGGCCGGAGCCGCCTTTCTGCAAAGGTACCGTTCGGTTTGTGAACTTCTTCCGCCTGGTAGGTCCCAACCGCCGACACAATTTCACCGCAGGTTCGCACCCCGCACTTCAGCACAAAGGTGAACCGACCCCAGTCCACGTCAGGCGAGTGACCTCCACCTTCCGGGGAAGCATAGGCAGGTCTTATCGCGGTCAAGCCGTTTTCGATCATGTTAAGATTGCCTCGACCACATGTTGGGCACCGAAATGGAGGGATATCGTCTTCGAGAAAACTCTCGCCCCAAAGATATCTTACTTCTGCCACCCCAACTTCCCTAAGCCGACGCCACTCATACCGCGCACGTCAAATCTGTGACAACTGCATTTCAGTCGAATCGTCATGTCCGCGTAGCTGCCCATTACTCCTCCCGCACGCGCTGCCGATGCACGAAACTCTTCATAACGGGCGAAGCAGAGCGGGTATGCGGCTCCTTCAAGCTCATGCCGCCGCTCAGTCCGAGGGCGGTCATTGTCATTCGCGCTCGGAGCCGCCCGTATCATGCTCCGGACCAAAGCCAGCCGGGGTCGCTCCAGTGCTCGGTGGGAGCATTCCAGTCGTCGGGACGGATGATCGCAAGTCAGATCCGAGCGGTTTGACGCCATTAGCCGGCCGTTGCCTGCCTGACGCTACCTAGAGGCCTTCAGTCTGCTTCCGGCCCCGACACTGCCGTTTGGCGAACCGGTGGAATAGAGGTTTGCATTGACCGCGGCAGTCCGCCGAATGGCCGACATGGTGTCGGAGGCGATCGGGCAGGTTTTCTTGATTTTTAATTAGGACGCTAAAATCTGCCGGTCCACTTCTGGCCCCGTTTCAGACTACTAGTCTGATCGAGATTGAGCGAACGGCAGCATTGCGCGTTTCACATCGGCCATTCAAGGTGCCTTTGCCACTTTCTATAAGCGGGCTTCTCTTGGACAACGATGGCCGCGACGTGTCGACACCTGAACGCGGTTTCATCTCCAACATTACATAGCCTGATTTTGCCCGCAGCCCGTTCCGATCATGTGAGGTGACCGGACCCACGAAGCTTCGACAGCAGGATTAGTGCCGTCCCATGGTACGGATTCTTCACATGCTCACTTAATGGAGACGCCTCCCATGCAGCGAGGTCTGCCACCAAGTGGGTCGCACCACCGTTCACAGATGCGCACTTAAGCTGGCCGCTCTTCTCGAGCACAACTATAGCTGCGTCGGCTTCACCGTACCCTATCGCCGCCATTCTGCGAATCTGAGCGTCACCGTCGATACGAACATCGAACAAGACATAGCCCGAGGTTTTGTCTGCGGCATCGGCAATACGCTCACCAAACGGCCGATGCATCGCGTCACCATCTGCAAGGGACTGCTCGAATAACACCATTTCAACATGTGCCGCCGCCATTCAGGGACAGTGCGCTGCCTCGTACGATTGACAATAGCCGCAGGCGAACATTCACACTTTTCGAGGCGACAACGTAGCAGCACGGACCGGATGGCGACGCATGGTTCGAAGTCTCGTGCGCTTAGAACGGAAAAACTGCCCGTTCGCTAGCCGCCCTGTTTCTGACAAAACAAAAACCCGCCGACCGAAGCCGACGGGTCGTTTCCTCGTACTACGCCAGTTCCTGGAATGGCCCCCGCCAGAGCAAATCCCAGAAACCCGCGCTGAGGCCTTTATATGACAGATCGCGACGGGGCGCTGTCACCCGGCGACAACACTAGGAGCTCTTCTGCATTCCAACAGGCTTCCTGACGCCCTTGTGTACTCGCAAAGATTTGGCGGTGCTGGCCGTGCGCGCTTCGACCCGCCGAACGGTCGCGGCTCACGCACTGCGTCGCGCGAACCTTTGATGGGTTCCCTGGCAAGCGGTATCGGGCCTCTAGAACTCCGCTTCGACACGCGAAAAGAAGCTTCTCGGAGTAAGAAATCTGAAACCTGCTTGTCGGGCCGCACAGAGAGTTTCGTCTGGGAACCCTTCACTGGGAAAAAAAGCTCGTGATACTCTGCCATTTGGTTCGGGTGCCAAAGGCCGACTTTGTGCATTTCGCGATGTGCGGGGAAAGCCGCGCTGGCGCTGAGAAGATATGCGTTGTCATCGTCATACCGCTTGAAGACGAAACGATCCTGCCCAAAACGCTGCCCTTGTTGTCGCAGATAGCCGAGTAAATTCCCGCTATCGTTGCGCGCGGAACCGATCACAAGCAAACTCTCCTCGTGGACGTTGTCGTCACATTCGGTGAACCGCGGTCGGACCTTCAGATATCCAAATCGTCCATGAGTGTCTGCCGCCAGCACAGCGCTACTCGCCCGGTTTGATTGCTGGGTGGCATCTTTTCGGAATGCGGTGATCACTCCGATGTTGCTGTTTCGCGTGCGCTGCCACACTCGAAACAAGCTATTTGATTGGGCGGGGTGCGGATCCATATCCAACCGGCCTATCTGACCTCGATCTTCACAAAACTGGCGGAGCCCTGATCAGTCAGTGCCGACAATCGCGTCCCGCATTCGCTGGAATTGCTCGGGGTCGATGGCGCCGTCGTCGCGCAATTTTTTTAGGCGTTCCAGTCTATTGAGTCTTTCCTCCGTTGATATCTGGGGCGAGGGCGGAGGGTTAGGAATGCCGTGTTCCAAGCGTACTCGCCTCACGTCGTTGGCTGTGAGATTGAGGCCGGACTCCCCACCGTTGGTCCCCAGTCGGCTCTCCGTGATGTGAATGGCCTTGCAAGCCCAGATCAAGCAGCCGAACCAAATGATGCCTGTCGCGCCGAGAAAGGTGTTTAGGAGGAATATCACCCACCTGTTTGGGTGACGCCGTAGAAAGGCAATGATGGTCGGGATGAGGAAGATGACAGCCGCGATAAGCAGAATTGCCAGAACATTGGATTCCGAGTCGGACATGTCAGCGCTTTAATCCGAGAGGTTGAAGCTTTGGAGAGCGGGGAATCGGCTCACACATCGAAGATGAAGCCGACCTCGCCGATGAGGCAGACGAGCGTACAAGCCAACCAAATCCACAGGTATCGCCAGCCACCATTGAGGATCGCAGCCCGTCGCCAAAAATACCCTAATGGCGTCAACAGCACGAATGGCGCAATCCAGCGCCTGCGAGGGTTTAAGCCATTCTGGAAGAGCTGCCTGGCGTCGAGGATGGCCGTGAAAACAGTTGCGAGGGTCCACCACAGCTGGGAGGCATTGTTGAAATCTGGGGCATTCGGATCGAGTTTGGCCGCTTTGGCCGTGACATCGGCCAAGAGAATGGCAAGCGGCGAGTAGGCCAGCAGCATGGCATAGTATGACCCGATGCTCGGGGTGGTGCTCGGAAACGCTGGTGGCTGCAAACCGAATTCTACGCTGCCATTGGCGGTTTGTGCATCTCGTAGAGGTGGCAGCGGTGGCGGCACTACGCGAACGCTGTCCTTGAACTTGGTTTGGCTGGCGGCCGTCCATTCCGCGCCCAGGTCAGCTGACCACACCCTTGTTTCCAGCGATAGAAACCGGTTTACGAACATGGCGACGAGATCGCACTCCTTGATCGGACCGCGCTGCATTCCATTGTCTTCATAGTACCAGTCAGTCATGCGCCTGCGTCCTCCGCGATGGCTTTTGAAAATAGTGGCGGTCCCCCGCCTCTAAGCGGCAGAAAAGTGTTTGATGACGAGTATACTCCGTAGAGTATACTCTCAGCAACCGGCTGTTGTGCGTCCGATGGACATACGACAGCGTTTTGCACGCAATCTTCGTGCGGCCAGGGAAGCGAAAGCGCTTTCCCAGGAGGCTCTCGCCTATAAGGCGGGCCTTGACCGGACCTACATCAGCGCTCTCGAGCGCGGCCGCTATTTTGCGAGCCTCAAGGCGATCGACAAAATCGCGAAGGTCCTGGAGCTCGACCCCGCCGACTTGCTGCGCAAAGACGGCGAGGATTCTCGGAAGGAATGACGGCCGCCGCCTGACATGTTCAAACCCGCCGTTATATCCGACCTCGTCGCAAAGCGGCTCAAAACATGGTTGGCTGCAGCATTCACGATCAACCCTGATCATCGTGCCGGTGCCTTGCTGAAGGCTGCAGCCATGCATTGCCGCCATGCCCCAAAAATCTTTTCCACTGACTCGGCGCTCAGTTGAGCGAGTGGGGCAAGCGCAATGGGCGCGATATGATCTGCCGTGGTGCTAAGTGAATGCAGTATCGCCACCACACCTTCGAGCACTATGAGCTCCGGCTCGATGTCGAATAAATGTTGGCGAAGCACGTCAAGTAATTTGCTGCCGGGAATCTCGTCGTTCTTATTCGGCACGGTCAACCTCGCCTTTGCGAGCTACCAATGCTTGCTTTAAAAAAGAAGTCCAGTCCCAATGTCGTTAAGTAATTATTGGAGTGCAAGCCACTATGAAGGAGTTTTAATCCTGCGGCCTGTGAATTCAAAGCATAATTTCCAAATGTCGACCTGCAGTAAAAAAGCCGACGTCTAAGTAAAATCAAACTTATCTAATTTCTATATGACGTTTCGCTCGATTTCTGGTGGCACATACGGTACATAAAACGTTAGTCGGCAACTCGTCTGTATTGACCGCGGCCGCCGAGCCACTCGGCGACGCGCTCCGCCTTGGCGAAGTCGCTTGGGCTTGGCAGGAAAGCAGCACCGCCACCGACCCCTGTCAGGAAGCCTGCTGGAAAGCGGAAGGCTAAAGTCTGAAGGCTGAACGGTAGTTTGCTACTCATGAAGCCGTGGAACCGGTCCGGAGGGTAATGTCTAGTTTTCGTCGTCTGGCATGATGGAAGGCAGGCTGGGCCGGTAGTGGCTGTCTTTCCTGATCACGTGGTCGGCGTCGGGAATTTGAAACGCTGCTCGTACCAGCTCTATTCGCGATTTCGTTTTAACTCTCGGGTCTGCGTAAACGATGGGGCGATTGTCTCTTATGGAGTACACCACTCGACCGCGGGGCCAGTCCTCGTAGTCGGTTTGCAGCAGTGAAGCGCTGACGTTTCTAGCGCGCAACCAGGTCGGTCCGCGCTGCTTCATCGTTTCCCAATAATCATAGTGCCCACCCGGATGAGTGAGTACCTCTCCGTACTGTTCTGCATCGGCAAGTCCGATGGCGTCAGCCAAGATGGCGTCGTGGCCAATCCGATCGACGACGATCCAGAAAAAGCCCACATTTGCCGCTGGGCCGCTGCCTGGACTGCGGACTGGTCGCTGTCGTTCTGTCATAGTTGCACCTAAAGGACGCGGTTTAGTCGCGGTGACGGCCAGAGGTGCCGTCGAGGACGGCTGCCCAAACCGCTTGCGTTGCCACAGAAGTCAAGTCGGGACACCCGAAACGGACGGTTTTCAAGTTTCCTTGAGAGAACCAGGGTCACTCTTGAAAAGATGAAATCACGTTTTCGGCCGATAGCGATCTAGCCTGCTAGGCCTAGGCGCAATTCGCCGGAACACCGGGTTGGTGACACCCATAGGGTCCGAACTGGTAAGCCATTGTATATACTGCGTGAGCGCATCGACCTGGTCGTTGTTTGAGCCATAGGGAAACGCGGTAAGCTCATCCACGAAATCGATGATTCCGGGCATGCCTGCAACTATGTGAACGTACTGGCCCGCGATTTTGCCCATCACAACGTCGAGACGCTCCTCTTTCGAAAGTCCGCCCGTATTGATGTCAATGACATTTGCGCCGCGAGCCCTGAGTTCGCCCGCGATTGAAATGCCTGTCGAGGTCGCCTCAATGAGGTGTCGAGTGGGCTGATATCGTTCGTCAAGAGCAAGCGCGAGCTCCTTTAGCGCGAGATAGCCCAGACGAACCCGAGTTATGTGTTTTAGATAGCTTACAGTCCCATGCTTCTGGAATACCAGGCAGACCGAGTAGGATGAACCAGGGTTCGTGCTTGAGGCGCAATCCCAGGAAAAGATCGTCTCGCCGCCCGGCGGAAGGCCGTGGGCAATTGGGAAATAGGCGGCTTTGAGAACTCCAGACTCGCGCGCGGTTGGCCGTTGTTGATACTGCGTGGCGTAAACATGCGGCGCCAGCGTGTCGATTTCCTTCGCAACGATCTCTGGCGTATACCGGCTAGGCTGCAGAACGTCGCCTTTCTCCCGACGAAACTGAATTCGTCCGCGCGTAACATGTTCGTCCTGATCTGCCTTGAAGGGGAGATTGAGGTGATCAAAGCGGCGGGCCAGAAGATGGCCCTGGAGGTCGTCTGGATGAACACGGTGGCCGATCGATATCACCGATTTGATGGCTGGGTTATTGCCTCGAGTGGAGAAGACGGATTCGAAGGCGTTGACTACGCTTTCCCGCACTGCCAGCGACTCTGCCTCGTGAGCCGACAACGCGTCGTCGATTATGAGCAGGTCAGCTCCTCGTCCTTGCATTCTCGTGCCAAATCCGCCGGCCTTTAGGCCGCCCCCTGCTTTGGTGCGAAAGTCCATGAGAGCGTGCCGATCGTCGCGTATCTGAAAGCCTGGGAAGATCTGGTTGTATTCCTCGCTGCGCATCATCCAGGCGGCCTTTGCGGCCAAGTCTCTAGAAAGGCTGTCGGAATTGGTAACGAGCATGACTTCTCGATCCGGGAACGTTCCCAGGTACCAGGCTATCGTGGATACACCCGTGTACGACTTCAAATGACGAGGAGGAAGTGTGACTGCGAGGTTGCCATCGGTGCGTCGCAAGACCGCATCTTCAATGGCTTGCGCCATAAGGCTTATGTAAGGGAACCGATCGTAGCCGGTCACGGAAATTTTCAGCATGCGCTCGTTGAATGCCCATAAATGTCTTCGGCAAAGTGCGAGCGCGGTCTGGTGGTGATCCAGCGGTGTGCCGCCACTATTTCCATGCATGGTGAAGCGTCCAATTGGCCGGATTGCAAATGTCGTCTGGTGAGGAAGGTCCGTGACTCGTGCTAGGGGACGTCCGCTACGATGATCCACCGAAGCAGACGTCCAGCGGCTTAAACCTCCTGCGGCCCTCTAAAGTTGAAATTGGCAGCCAAGTTGCCTCTCAGATCGCAAAGTTTGTTCGGGTCTACCTCGAGCACTTCCACGGTGCCATGGAACGTACCCCATCCGTCATCGATCGGGATTACGGAGGGGGCTGGGTTGCCGGAAGGCTCAAAGGTTATGGTCGATCGAATCCATATGTGCTCGTACCTGTCGAAGGGAGTTATTTGGAAGCTTTTGACGAAGGGCTTTGTTGTTGGCTCCCAACCCGCGAATAAGGGCTCCCACACCAGGTCGATTATGCGAGGTGGCTTGGTCCGATCCACCAGCTCATCATAATCCTCCAACTCGAACTCCGGCGGATAGCCGAAAATCTGTCGTGCGAGCGGATCTATGGAGAACTTTGAAGTCGTGTTGTCCCAGCTCCATCTTCCGATCATTGTGGGCCTCCATTTCCAAATATTTTGATTGGTGCTGCCGCTGGCTGGATGGTGTTGGCGTTGACGGAAGCATTCCGTGCCTTCTCTGGCGCCCGCGAACCGAACCGGCCAAGCGCTGAGATCGCGATAGAAAGTCGACGCAATGCGATCCAAGGTCTCTGGCGATCCTGCCGGGCCTTCATTTTTGCGATATCAATCGACATTGCCCGGCTCCTCCGTTGTTGAAGTGTCCTGTGGATCTCCCGTCCGCCCTTCTGTGACTGCCCCAAACAGGCCCAAAAACTGGTCGAGCAGTTGAGCATCATCATCTCTGGACGCACTGGTGCGTTTTGCATCGGCTTGGAGCTGGAAAAGCTTTGGCAGCAATTCCCTGATTTCTCGCCAAGCCCGAACGTCGCCCTTCATGGCTTTGCCGACCAGAGTTTTGACGATCACAGCACCTTTCGTGAGTTCGACTTCGCGACCGTTTTCGCGAACGATGACTTTGCGACCGAGTTCGGTTTGAACGTCGTTCGCAAAGTTTTTTCCGGTTTTCTTTGGTCGACCTCTTGGGTTCCCGGACTGACCCGGTTTGAACCGGGAGTGTCTTGGAGGTTTGCCGAAGCCAACCTCCTCATCGTCATTGAAGTCGTTCATGACGGCACCGCCTGCCCGGTTTGGGGTGGCGACGAGTTGAGCCTCTTCCAGTCCGGCGAGGGCTCAACTACTTTTGCGTGGTAATAATTTCTCATGGCACTCTCTTTCTGCGAGCCCCATGAAAAACCTTGCGAGAGGAGAGAAGGGCGCGCGCTTCCTCGCGCCCCTGCGGCCTCATAAGATAAGTTTCAGCGTCTAAAGCCTGAATTCCGATCACGTTCTCGTGATCGGCTAAAGTTTTTTGGGATGGGATCCCCAGAGTGGCATTCTGTTGGGTCATTTGATCTTCCGATAAAAGTGAGAGCAGCGATCATTGCCTCGTGCGTAAGCTTTGACCAAAGCGGTTGGACGGCTGTGGACAGGCCTAGCCTGTGCCGGTCTGCCGCCTAACTCGTGGACCAAGTCGTGCGTGTGCTATGAGCGGTCAGGCTACTTTGGTGTTTTGGGGCCCTCGAGGAACAAGGGAGGTTGTGACCATCGCTGAGACCGCGCCTCAGCTTCAGCTACCTTCTCGACTTCGCTGAAGGTCAGGCCATCGCTTGCGCGGACGGCGTCTTTTCCCGTCTCGGCCTG
This sequence comes from Mesorhizobium sp. M0016, assembly GCF_040324035.1. Classification (NCBI taxonomy): domain Bacteria; kingdom Pseudomonadati; phylum Pseudomonadota; class Alphaproteobacteria; order Hyphomicrobiales; family Phyllobacteriaceae; genus Mesorhizobium; species Mesorhizobium sp. M0016. The sequence continues at coordinate 80,839 of NZ_JAMYVM010000028.1, forward strand.
CCAGCGGCGAATTGCCAGATCTACGAAGGTAGGCTCGATCTCGATTGCGTAACATCGCCTATTTGTGCGTTCTGCGGCGATAAGGGTTGTGCCGGACCCGAGGAACGGGTCAAAAACAATATCGCCGGGAATGCTGACGTCGCGGATGGCATCACAGACCATCGCGGATGGCTTCACTGTCGGGTGCTCGGCAAGCAGGTGTCGTTCTGGTCCCATGACATTGACGCCGCGATAGTGCCAAACGTTCGATCTTGATCTGCCATGCTTTCCGAGCTCGACATTATTGCGATGGGGAACCCCGGCCCGTTTGAATATGCCAACCAACTCGTGTTGAGAGCGCAGGAAGCTTCCCATGCCCGGGTTGGTCTTGACCCAGACGGCGATGTTGAGGAGCTCAAGACCGACGGCAGATCCGGCGCCGACAAGAGCGGCGATGGATCGCCAATCCATGCAAACGTAGGCGACTGCGGTCGTAGTCAGTCTGGCGAAAATCTGCTCTAGCGTTGCGGTGAGAAACGACTGGAACTCAGCTTTGCTCATTTCGCCAGACGCCATCGCGAATTCTTTGTGAGATGCCTTGCCGAGGCCTGACACGTGGCCGTGGATGGGAACATTGTAGGGTGGGTCGGTAAAGCAGACCGCCGCGGCCTGACCCTGAAATACCCGGTCCCGCAACGATTGATCCCGAAAGTCGCCACAGGCGAGCCTGTGATCGTTTGGATCGCCGAGAAGCCAAATATCTGCTGGTCGGGACACCGGGATGGTGGAAATCATTCTCGCATCAAGATGCTCAAGGATGCCAGGCGCATTATCAAGGACATCGATAGCAGTCTCGATTTCGACGGTTTCGAAGCCTGTGAGGTCGATGTCGTAACCGACCTCAATCAGGTGTTTGAGTTCGGACGCGAGAGTCTTCTTGTCCCATTTTCCATCCTCCGCGAGACGATTTATCGACAAACGAAGAGCGCGTCTGTCGACCTCAGCCAGATGTGAGACGTCGATGGTTAGGAGGTGACTGAGCCCGATCTCGCGAGCGACTTCGAGACGCAGGTGCCCATCAATGATGAAGCCGCCGTTTTCGACAAGCAGCGGTAGCAGTTGGCCGTACTTCCGCATGTGCGCCGATAACTTGCGGCGTTTTTCGCGAGGGTGGTTGCGAGCGGCAAATGGCGATGCACGAAGTTCCGCGATCGCGGTGAGCTGCATTTTGAGGTGATTTGACATTAAGCTTCTCCGTTTGCGCACGGGAGAAGCCCATGGCCGTACGCTATAGTGAGCAGCCGGAAGAATGATCGCGATTTTTAGAAAATCGTGATCGATTGTTACAGTCGTTTTTTGGTCGAGTTGCATTCATGCAACACGTCGCTTTTGCGAGACCGAGTTTGGGGACCTGCGTCGGTTTAGCCGGATAAGAGCTACTGGGTAAGCGACAAGCCAAAGTCGCATAAATGGCAACGTGGGACGATCCGGGCGAGCTGCGATCGTGGCGAGCCGTTTGATCAGCCACAATGTTTAGTCTGCCCGCCGGACAATGGATCGCGGCTTTCGATGCCAGCCTTGCGCCCAATGTCACTCGGCACCCGTAGTCAGCTGGCACCTACACAACAGCAGCGTGACGCGCGGCCTCCCTTGAATCTCAGCGCTCTCTTCTTCGGGTATACTTGTGTCTCGAAGTCCGCGTGCCACACCCCAACTTTTCGCAGCGGAATGCGTTCGGGTATCTTTTTGGACGGCTGCCGCGGCATCGCGCATGGCGGCATCCGCAGCATCAAGCGCTCGATCAATGGCGGCAGCCTGATGTGCTGCACATAGGAACATATTGTGGCGGGGATGTAGATAAATGCCGTGACGAAGCGCTGCAGCGCAGGAGACATTGGCGGTCTTGAGCTCCGGTTCTCGAATCGAACCATCGGCATCTGGACAGGACCCGTTTGGCTCAAACGGAATCCATGTCGTTTCGCGGCGGCGGCAAGACCTTTGCGAAGCCGCGTACCCATGGCCCCATGTGTGCTAAGGCATCTGTGGTGCGCAGGATTTCCAGGGTCTTCAGGCCAGCGGCCATTGCGGCAGAGCCGTACCAGAAAGAACCGGTGACGAATATTTTGGAAGCGCCTTCCAACATCGTGCGGCTGCCGGCAACAGCCGCAAGCGGCCATCCGTTGGCTATGGCCTTAGAGTAGGCGCCAAGTCACGCTTGACACCATATCTGGCCCAACTGCCGCGCACGTCCAGTCGAAATCCGGCGCGATCATGATCGAGGATGAGCGCAGCGCCAGACCGGTCGCAGATGGCGCGCATGCTTCTCGATCTACTTCGAACTGACGTAGCGGCACTGTCCCGATACCGATCGATGTTCACGGCCGCATCCCCAAGGCCGGCGAGCAGACGTGCAGCGCGCGCTACGGGATTGATAATACGCTTCAAGGGCAAGGACAGGGTCAAGAACTGGGCCGGGAGATCGCCAAGCGCTCCTGCCACCGATCTCGGCTCTCTCGGACCGCGCTGGCCTGTAAGGGCTCTCGCCGATTTGCCTTGACTGCGCGAGAAAATTCTACTGTATTTGTGGATACAAAGATACAAACGCGTTAGTCACTAGATGAGCCATTCAGCAGTTCCGTACTCCCAGACCCCGGCCACTGCGGAGCAGGAAGCTTTTCTGCATCTGCAGTCTGCAATACGCCTCGGGCGTTACCGTGCAGGCGACCGGCTCATCCCGGAAGAGATCGCGGCCGAGATCGGCATGAGCCGGATGCCTGTGCGGGAGGCCTTCCAGCGGCTGGCACTCGAAGGGCTGGTTGTGATCCGCCCCAATCGTGGCTGTATCGTCGCTGGTCTGACGCTGGACGAGATCTACGAGACATTCGAGATTCGCTCGGTACTGGAAGGGCTTGCCGTTCGCCTGGCAATGCCTCGGATGAACACCGAAACCATTGCCGAACTTGAGCGCTTGTTGGCCCGGATGGAGCGCAGTGGCGCTGCCGGCGGCGCTGATTGGGTGACACGGCACCAGGAATTTCACGGCTACATTTGCAATCTAAGCGGCCGCCCGAAGCTTATTCGGCAAATCGCATCCCTGCATGTGACCATCGAGCCCTATCTGCGCATCTGGTTCGACTATGTCGAAAAACCGCTCAGCGCCGCGGAGGAGCATTCGGCAGTGATCGATTCGCTACGCGGCGGCGATGCCGAAGCTGCCGAAGCCGTGATGCGCAGACACATTCTCGACACGGCGCCGCTGCTGGCCGAGTTCGCGAGCCCGAGCCGACGTTGAGGTAGTCGGGCAAGAGGGATATTCGATTTCTACAAAGTGCCCTCGCAGGGCCGAAAAAAAGGGGAACAGAACCATGAAACTATTACCCATTGCATGTCTTGCGGCCGGATTGAGCTTAGCTGCCGCTTTGTCGGCTTCGGCCGAGGATGCGCCAAAGAAGATCACCATAGCGACGGAGGGCGCCTATGCGCCCTGGAACTTTACCACCGCTGATGGAAAGCCTGACGGCATGGAGGTCGAGCTCGCGCGCAATCTCTGTGAGCGTATGAAAATTGAATGCACCATCATTACGCAGGACTGGGATGGGCTCATCCCGGCGCTGACAGTTGGCAAGTTCGACGTCATCATGGCGAGCATGTTTATCACCGACAAACGACTTGAAGTCATAGACTTCACTCAACCCTATGCGATCGATCCTTCCGGGTTCGCCGTGGCGAAGGACAGCGCGCTCGGTGCGTTGGCCGGTTCGACCGAGAAGATAAAACTGGAAGACGAGGCCCCTGCCAAGGCGGCAATCGACAAGATCAAGCCGCTGATTGCCGGCAAGATCGTCGGCGTCCAGGCTGCGACGGCGAACTTGGAGTTCCTGAAAAAGTATTTCGACGGCGCCGTCGAAATCCGCG